>CAZWXA010000555.1:0-2422 GCA_964637755.1 uncultured bacterium
GCCTCGAGACTCCGGCACAGCTCCGCGAACTCGAGGAACGGCATCATGAGGGCCCAGCCTCGACGACCCCGGGGCTGCATCCGCTGGAGCACCGGCCGTACAAAATGGCCTGGCCGCGGTCCGGGCCGAGCGATCTGAGGAAGATCGCCTTCAGATCGGGTTGCCGGGCCCCTGCAGTCCGTGTCTTGCGCGCTCGGCCCCCTGAAGTGCGGAAACGGTCTCCGCGCTTCGGCCGAAGATATCCGGCACGTCCCAGCCTTTGAGGCCCGAGTACGTGTCGATCTGGCTGCGGTGATGGATCTCGTGCTCCGTCATCATCATGAGGACGCGCCAGCCCGAGATGGCGCCGTCGGTGTCGATCAGGGGGATCTTGCGCTGGAGCCAGGCGTCCGGCGTGCCTTCGAGTTGCCGCCGGAGCTCGGTCGCGCTTTCTTCCAGAGCGGGCAGCCAGAGGTCGCGTGACGAGACGTCCACGGGCGGAAGGCTGATCCAGCCGTTGCCGAGGTAGGCGCTCGCGAAGTACAGCCGAGAGCCGCAGATGTGGCCGACGAGCGTGTTGATGCTCCAGGCCTTCTCGCCCTCTCCACCCTGCGGTCTCCACCCCTCGGCTTCGGGCGGCAGCGCGCCGATGTCACGGATGCAGCGGCGCTGGACGCCGTCGAAGTAGCGAAGGAACCCGTCGATCGAGGTGATCATCGTTGCCTCCGCCGCGAAGCCTAGCACGGCCACCGGGCGATCGCGAGGCTTGGCTGCATGCGACGACTCCCCCTTTCCTGACCACCGCCGCAGAGGACGGAGGACGCGACGCGGGCGCGTTCATGGCCGCCAAGCCGGCGCGGCGCGCCCTGACTCGCCAGGTGGCCCTCACCGGCGGGACGTTCTCCGGCCTCCTCCGTTGATTCTCGCTCACGACCCCGAGGTGCCGAGCGGGAGGGTGGCGATGAGCGCCGCCACCAGCGCGGCGTAGCCGAGCGCCACCGCCAGACGATGCTCGCGCGGAATCGCGTCATAGCCCGGGATCGGGTTCCGCCAGCGCCGGGAGAGCGTCCACAGCCCGACCAGGAGCACGATCAGCAACAGCGGCGAGCGCGTGACGAGGAGCGCGACCACGCCCACCGCGTAGCCGATCAGCCAGTAGCCGCGCGTGAAGGCGCCGGCGATGCGGCCGCCGTCCAGCGGAGAGACGGGCACGAGGTTGAACAGGTTGATCAGGACCGCGGTGTGCCCGATGGCGGCCAGCAGCCGCTGGTCGAGCGCGAGCCCGGCACCGAGCACCGCCCAGGCGCCCAGCGAGCCCAGCACGGGGCCGGCCAGGGCCACCCGGGCCTCGACATAGGCGTCGCGCGGGCGGCCCTGCATGGCGACGAAGGCGCCGACGAAGGGGATGAAGACCGGCGCGCCCGCCGGGATGCCCTCGTGCTTCAGGGCCAGGGCATGCCCCAGCTCGTGGACGAAGATGAGCAGCACGAAGCCGACCGCGAACGGCCATCCCCACTGGGTCGCGTAGACGCCGATCGAGAGCGCCATGGTGGCGAGCGTCTTGAATTTCAGCACGCCGACCAGCAGACCGAGCAGCTTCGACTTGCCGGCGATGAACGCCAGCGTCGTGAGGATGGCCCCGCCCCCGGCCAGACGCGAGCGGGTCGGCCCGGCCGGCTGCCGGGGCCTGGGCGACTGCAGGCTCTGGTAGACCGCGCGCAGGTGCTCGATCTCCCGCGCCTGGCGCTCGCGCTCGCTCGGGTCCGTCACGCCTTCGGCGTCTCGGGCAGCCTGATCGGGCGGGGAATGGTCCACGCTTGCCACATCACGATGCCGAGGAAAACGAGGTCCATGAGCCCGAATCCGTTCGCCACGACCCGGTAGAAGAGCAGGGCATCGAACGGCGGGAAGGGAACGCGCCCGATCTCGCCGCGCCGGGCGAGCTCCCGGTTGATGAACGTCATGTTGACGAGGTAGCTGGCCGTGAAGAACGCGACCGTGGCCACGACGATGGCCAGGATCTGAAGCCCCACCGTGCGCTTGCCGCCCGCGAGGCGCACGGTCCCGTGCCCGACCAGGAACCCGATCGCCACCGCCACCAGGCCAAAGGAGTAGCTCGTGGCGACCGTGAAGCCCCACCACGCGAGCACGCCCAGCACACCGCCCAGGACGCCGCCCGCCACCGCCATGGGATAGTTGACGTCCTTCGACGCCGCCTCCACCGCCTGCTTGAGCTGGAACTTCAGCGTCTCGTAGCAGGAGCGACAGTACAGGCGGCCACTCGCCTCGATCCGGTCGTTGTCGGCCAGCGTCTTCTCACAGCGGGCACAGGCGAGAGGAGGCTCGCCGCCGTCGCTCATGAGCTGTCCCTCCGTTGGTGGGGTGGGAAAGGGCCTCGGGTGTCGGCAGCTCGATTATAGGTGGCGCGCTCCGCCCAGCCAAT
>CAZWXA010000556.1:0-2412 GCA_964637755.1 uncultured bacterium
GATGTCGAGCAAGGTAATCACCTTGCCGTCGAGGCTGCGGGGGCGCGGCGCCGTCTTTCGGGGCACCGCGACCGAGTCGGTGGGATCGAGGTACTCGTCCGCCATGGCGTCCTCCTTGTCGATCAGGCGAGCGGGACCGTCGCCGTCACGACGGGCTGAGTGCCGACCACCCGCGTGGTGTGGCCCTTGCCGGTGATGTCTTCCACCAGCCGGGCGTCGCCGGCGCCGAAGACGTGCTTGGAGCCGTCGGTCAGGCCGATCTCGAGCTGGCCGGAGAGGATGATCACGAACTGCCGGCGCGGGGCGGGATGCCAGTCGATGAACTGGCCGACCGGCCACACGCGAAAGGCGATCTGCGTCGTCGGCAATCCCTTGGTCCAGTCCGGCACACGGTCGAGGTCGATCTTCTCGACGTGCGATTGGCCATCGGAGCCCGCGTAGAGTCGAAACGTTCCCATGCCTGCCTCCCGTCCGATCGTTCGGACCGCCGGGATGCTAGCACACGGCCGGTCCGAGCCGGACGGGACCTACTCGCGGCAGACGCGCAAGTTGGCGTAGTCTCCCCACGCCGTCGACTTCGTGCGGGGCCGGTGCTGAATTCAGAGGCGAGCCGTCCGGACCGGCGGGAAATCGCTCGCTATCGAAGACGTTCCCGATCGTCTTCCGGCTGGACGTCACGCGATTGGGATAGCGTCCCGAGCGGCCAGGGCGATGCTATAGTGCGACTGCGTGAGCCTCCCGGGTTTCCTCCACCCCCTGTTCTGGGACTACCGGCCGGAAAGCGTTGACGTGACGACCCAC
The DNA here is from genome assembly GCA_964637755.1 of uncultured bacterium. Classification (GTDB taxonomy): domain Bacteria; phylum Methylomirabilota; class Methylomirabilia; order Rokubacteriales; family CSP1-6; genus AR9. Next base: position 802 of record CAZWXA010000556.1, read on the forward strand.
TCGGATCTTGTCCTCGAGCGGCTCCTCGAGTACGGGTCGCTCAGGTCCGCCCGCTGGGCCCTGGAGGTCTATGGCCCGGCGCAGATCAGGGAGTTTCTGCTGAACCGGGGCTGTCGGACGCTGTCCCGCAAGACGTTGAGCTTCTGGACGATGCTCCTCGGCCTCGAGGGTGACCCGTGTTTCCACACATCCTCACTGAGCCACAGCCGGCCGTTCTGGAACTACTGAGCCGGATCGGCGAGGTCCGGACCTTCTACCTGGCCGGCGGCACCGCCCTGGCCCTCCACCTCGGTCACCGTCGCTCGCAGGACTTCGACCTCTTCCGAGGGCGCGACTTCGTGCCTCAGAACCTGCTCTCAGCGCTGAGGCCGGCCGGAGACCTGCAGGTGCTTCAGTCTGCCACGGGGACCCTTACCATCGCCGTGAGCGGGGTGCCCGTGAGTTTCTTCCACTACGACTACCCACTGCTGCGCCCGCTGCACGCGTCACCCGGGAGCCTATCTCTCGCGGATCCCGACGACATCGCGGCGATGAAGCTTGCGGCCGTGGCCGGACGCGGCTCCCGCAAGGACTTCGTCGACCTCCACGCCTACGCGCGGGCCATCGCGCCCCTCGACGAGGCGCTCGCGCGGTTCCGGGAGAAGTACCGCGGCATCAGTGTGGATCCGTACCACCTGCTGCGCAGCCTCACGTTCTTCGACGACGCGGAGGCGGAGCCGATGCCGGAGATGCTGACGCCGGTCACCTGGGACGAGGTCAAGGCGTTCTTCCGCACAGAGGCAACCAAGCTGTTCCGGGATCTTCCGTCATGAGCGTGCCCGCGGGTCCGTCAAGCGTCATCCGTCCGGGCCGGCACTACTCGCGGCAGACGCGGAAATTGGCGTAGTCGCCGGAGGCGGTAGACCTGGTGTCGTCGGAGTCGGTGAGGACGGCGATGCCTGCCGGCGTGGGGACCTCGTCCCCGCCGAAGTATTTCTTGTAGTCCGCCCGGACGTTCGCGCGCTCGTCGACCCACTCGCCCTGGGCCGCCGGTCCCGTGCGCAGGACCAGGAGCTGGGTGAGGTCGCGCGTGTGCGAGAGGTGGGTGCCGCGGGGAGCCACGGCGCTCCAGACGTACTTGACCGTCCGGGCGGAGACCGGCGAGTGCGGAAAGACCGCGTAGACGGCCAGGGCGCTGTCGTTGGTCTTCGCCGTTCGCTCGTCGGCTCCGCGCGGGAACTCTCGCGGGCGCCACGACCACGCCAGCACCGGATACGCTTCGAGATCCCACTCGATCTGTTTTGCCGCCTGGATCCCTTGCCTCTTGGCCGTCGCGCGCAGGAACCACCGCCCGGCCTCCTCCTGGACGCGATAGATCTCCTTGGCCGCGTCCTTCCGCCCTTTCCAGTCTGGCGGAAACTCCCCCACCGCCGCCTTCTTGAAGTCCTCCACGACCAGGCAGTCCGAGGCCGCCGAGGATGAACGAGCCACGACCGCGACGGTGAGGGCGACGATCAGCGCGGGCAGGACCAGGAGGAGGAAGCGGCACATGAGGATCCTTCCGACGTTTGGCGCCGGAGCAAGAGGTCGGCGGGCGGGCTACCTGCCCCTTCGCCACCAGTGGTGCACGAG
>CAZWXA010000557.1:0-2409 GCA_964637755.1 uncultured bacterium
GACTCGGCTCGTTGTGGGGCTCGTCGCGTTGCTGGCGGGCTGTGCCACGGTTCCCGCCGAACCGCCCGATAGCCAGGTCTCGGCCGCGATGGAGTTCCCCTCCCCCGGCACCCAGTGGATCATCCGGGGCGTGGATGAGGCCGGCTGGACGTGGCTGACGACGTTTCGCGTGCTCGAGGAAGGCCCCCAGGGGGGTTCATACCGCGTGACGGACCAGACCCAGGTCCTCGTCTACGACAAGGCGACCCGCAACTGGATGGCCACCCTCCGGGGCGGCGAACAGCGCTTCAGCGCCAGCCCGCACAACGGCACCTTCGCCTGGCCGCTCCAGGTGGGGAAGTGGTGGGTCGCGAAATACGTCTATGAGGACCACCAGCGCCAGCGACGTTCTCCCCGAGTGGAGATCACCTGGCGCGTCGAGGCTTACGAGGACGTTGCCGTGCCCGCAGGCACCTTCAAGGCCTTCCGACTCGCCGGGAAGAATCCGGTCAACTTCTACACCGTCTGGTACGCGCCGGAGGCGAGGCTGATCGTCAAGGAGATCCACGAACGGCTCGCGGGGCACTTCCTGGGGATTGGCAAGGTCGTGACCGAGCTGGTCAAGCACGCTTCCCCCGGTGGGGAGAAGTGGTACGGCTTCAACTTCGAGGCCACCGACGAGGCGATCCTGGCCGGGGAGGGCCGCCCGGCCATGGCCTTCTACGAGAAAGAGGCGGCGGATCTGGAGCGCCGGGGTCTCAGGTTGGAGGCGGCCCAGGCGCAGACCGCGCTCTTCAGGACGGCCCTCCGCCTGGGCGCCTACCAGCGCGGGATCCGTGCCGCGCTCCGCGTTGGCGAGCTCCTGAAGTCCGAGCCGGTCAGCGATGACGTCAGGGACAAGATGGCTCGGGCCCGATTGAACCTCGGGTATCTGTACCGGCAGGTGGGCGATCTCCAGGAGGCCCGCCGGCACTTCGAAGAGGGCGCGCGCCTGACGCCGGATTCCCGAAGCTCCACGGCGCGCCTCATCTGGGGGGCTGACTTCGCGCGGGGGATCGCGACGGTCGCCCTCGCGGCCGGCGACTTTCAGGAGACCATCCGCCGGGGGAACGAGGCCATTCAGCTCTACGAGAAGTACCTGGCGGCGCTCCACACGGACTCACCGCTGGACCCGCGCCGGCGCGGCGGCCGGCGGAATATGGGCTGGGGCCTGTACCTCGTCGGCAACGCCTACCGGCGGCTCGGCCAGCTCGACGCCGCCGAGCCCTACTACGACCGGGCGCTGGCCATCGCCAGAGAGCTCCGGTTCGCCGCACTCGAGGCCGATGCCCTGACCCAGCTCGGCTGGGCCGCCCTCAACCGGCGGGACCGCGCCAAGGCCCTGGGCTACTTCGAGGAGGCCAGGACGCTGGGAGAGCGCATGAACTACTCCCCGCTCCTCCTCTGGGCCCAGGCGGGGATCGGGTGGAGCCACTACTGGGAGCGACGCTACGACCAGGCGTTGCCGGCGTTCCGCAAGGCGCTCGACCTCGTCGAGGACCTCCGCGCGGACCTCCAGGACCCGGGGCTCAGGAGCGGCTTCCTCGAGGACAAGCAGCAGATCTATCACGGGGCGGTGTGGAGCGCGCTCCTCCTCGGCCGGGCCGACGAGGCGTTCAGCCTTGCCGAGCGCGGACGGTCGCGGGCCTTCCTCGACCTGCTGGGCTCCCAGACCGTCCTTTCCAAGGGGAAGACCCGGGCGCTGGTCGAGGAGGAGGTCCGCCTCCGCGCCCGGCTCAGCGAGGCGAAGGCGCTGGCTCAGGACGCGACGGGAGGCGGCGAACAGGCCTCTGCCCAGAAGCAGGTGGAGGCCGCCGAGCGTGCGTACCGGGCGTTCCTCGAGCGCGTGCGCCTGGAGAACCGCGAGCAGGCCTCGCTGATGACGGTGGAGCCCGTGACCCTCCAGGAGGTCCAGCGCCTCCTGCCGGCGGAGACGACGCTCGTCGAGTACCTGGTCACCGAGCGAGAGAGCATCGCCTGGGTGATCGACCGGAGCCGCGTGGAGGTGGTGCGGCTGCCCATCCGCCGGGCCGATCTCCTCACCGAGGTGCGGGAGTTCAGGCGCAGCATCGAGGATCGCGCGCTGGTCCCCCAGGTCCAGGCGCGCGCCGAAGCGCTCCACGAGCGCCTCTTCGCGGCTGTCCGCCCGCACATCCGGACCGATCGGGTCGTCCTCGTCCCTCACGACGTCCTGCACTATCTCCCCTTCGGCGCGCTCCGGAACCGCGCCGGGCGCTGGCTCGTCGAGGATTTCACGCTCACGACCTTGCCGAGCGCGAGCGTCCTCAAGTACCTCCAGGGCAAGGGGCAGGAGGCGAGCAGCGCGGTGCTGGCCATCGGGAATCCCGATCTGGGCGCGGCCCTGAACCTGCGCTATGCCGAGCGCGAGGC
>CAZWXA010000558.1:0-2406 GCA_964637755.1 uncultured bacterium
GACGCGCGTGAAGCCGTACACTCGGTGCACGATCTGACCAGGAGGTGGCGACATGGCGGTGCGATCCCTGCTCCACTACGCTCTCGAAATCCCCGACCAGAGGGTCGGGGAAGAGTTCTACCGGAGCTTCGGTCTGGTGGACACGCCGGCCGGGGACAACGCCGTGCGCCTGCGGCCGGCTGCGCTCGAGCGGGAGTCGGTCCTGCTCTACGCGGGGCCGAGGAAGCGGCTCCATCACCTGGCGTTCGGCGCGCCGGGTGACGAGTTCGCGGCGACGAAGCAGGCGCTGGTCCGCGCCGGCGTCCGGGAGATCGATCCGCCGAAGGGCGCGCCGGGCGGCGGCCTCTGGATCCGTGATCCCGACGGCAACGCGGTGAACATCCGCGACGAGGCGCTCGAGCTGCCGTCCGCCGACCCGCCACTCCGGCTGAATAGCCCCGGCCACATCGCGCGCGTAGCCCAGCGAGGATACCCCGAGGCCGGAAGCGGGGCGCGGCCGCGCCGGCTCGGCCACGTGCTGCTCTTCACTCCCGACGTCTCGCGGCAGGTCGACTTCTACACCCGGCTCCTGGGCATGCGGTTCTCGGACCGGGCCCGATCCGTCATCGCCTTCCTCCGGTGCACGACCGACCATCACAACGTCGCGTTCCTCACGTCCCGCGGACCCGGCTTCCACCACGGCTCCTTCGAGGTGGGAAGCGTCGACGAGATCGCGATGGGCGCCGCCAGGATGCGGGAGTCGGGGTGGCAGCCCGGATGGGGGCTCGGCCGTCACGTGATAGGCTCGAATTTCTTCTATTACGTCCGGGACCCCTGGGGAAGCTTCGCCGAGTACTTCCACGACCTCGACTACATCCCCGAGGAGTGCGCCTGGGAGGCGCGTGACTTCCCCGAGGAAGACGCGCTCTACCGCTGGGGTCCTCCCGTGCCCGACGACTTCGGGCTGAACCGCGAACTGGATTAGCTGAATTAGCGGATCGGGACTCGGCCGGTCATCCGCCTTCGGCGAGCAGCCGCCGGATCATCGCCTCCGTCTCGCCGTAGGCCCCTCGCCGATGTACGCGTAGCGGACGACGCCCTTCCGGTCGGCCAGCCCATCGGCGATTCCTCGTGCCCAGGCCCTCGCTCGTCAGCGTGAGTGGCAGCGACCAGGAACAGTCTGGCGCAGCTCGGCCGTCGAGTCGTCTCGGCACTGTCACATCTTGCCTGGTCGACGTGCTGCCCGCCCGGCCTGAAGTCCTGAGCGCGGCGGGAGGCGAGTGGAGAGATGAACGCGCACGATGTGTCGAGCGCGCCGCCCCGGAAGGTCAGGGGGACGACCCTGGACGACCCGGAGGGCGCGCGCTGGCGAGGGGTGAAGGAGAAGGGGCATGTGGTTCGGGGTGACGTTTGCGTGGTGGCTGCTGGTCACGTTTGCGAATGGTTCCGAGCAGCGTCTCGGCTACTTCGACCGGGAGACGTGCGAAGAGGCGCGCATGGAGCTGGGCACGCGGGCGGATGTCCGGTCGATCTCGGAATGCCACGGGTGATCACACGCGGCCGATGAGCTCCGCCGACGTGGCCACGAACCGATCGAGGGCCGTCGTGTCCAGGCCGCGTGGCGGCATCAGGATGAGTCGATTCACGCCGGCGGCGGCGAAGCGCTCCGCGGTGGCACGGTCGACTCCGGAGGAGCCACGTGGAGGCGTGATACTGATCTCGAGCTCGCCGAGGGTCTGCGGCCGCGGGGACCGCTGCGCGGCATCCCGAAGGCCTTCGATCGCGCGCGAGGCCTCGGCCACGTCCATCCCGAACCCATACCAGCCGTTGCCATGTTCCACCGCGCGGCGGAATGCCGCCGGCGTCCGGCCACCGATGACAACGGGCGGCGCCGGACGCTGGACCGGCTGCGGATGGGCCTGCACGTTGTCGAAGGCGACATGGCGGCCGTGGTAGGCCGGCTTGCGCTCGCCCCAGATGGCGCGCATGGCCGCCAGATATTCGTCGGCGACCTTGCCTCGCTCGCTGAACGGCGCGCCAAGGGCGCGAAACTCCGGCTCGAGATAACCGACGCCGACCCCGAAGATCAGGCGGCCGTTCGACAGCACGTCGAGGCTGGCGAGCTCCTTGGCGAGCACGAGGGGATTGCGCTGGGGCAAGATGATGATGCCGGTGCCGAGCCGGATGGTCGTCGTGTGCGCCGCCAGGTGGGTCAGGGCGACCACCGGGTCGAGGATGCGGTCCTCGGGCGCCATCGGCGATGGAGGAGCCTGCGGATCCGGCAGCACCACGTGTTCGCCGGCCCAGAGTGAGTCGAATCCGGCGGCCTCGGCGCTCCGCCCGATTCTCGCCGCCGTCTCCGGGTAGCTGCAGGCCCCCGTGTTCATGGAAAACAGGCCGAACGTGAGTGGCACGTCGTTCCTCCGT
>CAZWXA010000559.1:0-2398 GCA_964637755.1 uncultured bacterium
AGCGGCCGTGGGCGGAGATCAGCCAGGTCGCGCAGGATCTGATGGCCCGGCGCTTTCCGGGCAAAGCCGTGCTGACCCTCGCCTGACGGAATCGCGCGAGATGCTACGCCGCGACGAGAGGCCACCGTCGCGCGGGACGCTGGTCGCGGCGAGTGTCAGCCGTGCCGCTGCCCGGGAGGGGATCGCCGCGCGTGGGCCCGCCGCACGATGATCGCGCGGCCCGGTCCGGGGAGCGTCATGCGGGCGGGCGCCACGGGCCGGATTGCTCGGTGGGCACCGGCCAAGCCGCCGGCCGGGTCCGGGGCTGACTAGGAATCCGGAGCCGCGGGCTCGAGGTCCAGACGATAGCCCTGGATCGTCAGGTCAGGCGCGGGATGGAAGTCCAGCTCGGGCGCGCGCACGAACCCCATCCGCCCGTACAGGTGCCGGGCGACCCGCATCATGTCCGTGGTGTGCAGGGTCAGGACGGCGTTGCCGGACGCGCGGGCCCGCCGGACGCATTCCTGCATCAGCGCCGCGCCGATGCCGCGGCCGCGCGCTCCAGGAGCCACGGCCAGGAGGCGCGCCTCCGGGCCCGGTCTCCTGAAGGGTGTTCCGCCGGGGGCGGCGACCGTCCCGGCCGGGTACAGCAGGACCGTGCCCACGAGCGTCCCCGCGTCCTCCGCCACGATCTGCTCGGCAGGCGCCGGGTCCGCCAGCGTGGCCAGGATGTTCTGGCGGTAGGCCTCCCAGTGGGCCGGCATCCGGTCGGCGTATTCCTGGTAGGCCGCCAGGGTCACCTGGCGAATCGCGTCCTGATCGCCCGGTCGCGCGTCGCGAATCAGCAAGCCACTCCTCCTGGGATTCACTGACCGCCCGATGATAGCGCTCGTGACGCTCGTCACGCATGCGCGGACCCATTGCCCCTCGGGGGTTCCCGCGGGTAGAGTGCCGGGAGGCCGGCGCGCGGTGGAGACGGCGGTCGAGCGCCCGAGCGGGAAGGGGGAGAACTTCATGGTGGATTCCACGCGTCCGACGCAGTTCGGGAAAATCTACCCCCCGGACGAGACGTGGCTGGCCAGGCAGCCGCCCGAGCCCATCCTCGAGGTCGACCTGCCCATCGTCGACGCCCACCATCACCTGTGGGAGCGCCCGGACCATCGCTACCTGCTCCACGAGTTCCTCGCCGACGTCGGCACCGGCCACCACGTGGTCGCCACGGTGTTCGTGGAATGCCACGCGATGTACCGCGCGAGGGGGCCGGAGGAGATGCGGCCGGTCGGCGAGACCGAGTTCGTGGCCGGCATGGCGGCCATGAGCGACAGCGCTCGCTATGGAGAGACACGCGTGGCCGCCGGCATCGTGGGCTTCGCCGATCTCACCCTCGGTGACCGGGTGGAACCGGTGCTGGAGGCGCACGTCCGGGCGGGCGGTGGGCGCTTCCGCGGCGTGCGCCACGCGGCGGCGTGGGACGCGAGCGACGTGATCGGCAACAGCCCGACCGCCACCGGACCGCACCTGATGCTGCACCCGGGCTTTCGCGCGGGCCTCGCCCGCCTGGCCGCGCTCGGCCTGTCCCTCGACGCCTGGGCCTTCCACCCGCAGCTCGCCGACGTCATCGACCTGGCGCGGGCCTTTCCGCACGCGAACATCATCGTGGGCCACGCGGGGGGACCCCTCGGCTACGGGCCCTATGCCGGCAGGAGTCACGAGGTGTTCGCGTCCTGGAAGGCCGGGATCACCGAGCTGGCCCGGTGCGAGAACGTGGTCATGAAGCTCGGGGGCATGATGATGCGGCTGGCCGCGTCCGACTATCGGACCCGGACGGCGCCGCCGTCGTCGGCCGACCTGGCCACCCTCTGGGGCCCGTACCTGGAGACGTGCATCGAGCGGTTCGGGGCCGACCGCTGCATGTTCGAGAGCAATTTCCCGGTGGAGAAGATGGGGATCGGCTGGGCGGCGCTGTGGAACGCCTTCAAGCGCATCGCCGCCGGCGCGTCCGCCGCGGAGAAGCAGGCGCTGTTCAGCGGCACGGCGCGGCGCGCCTACCGGCTTCACTGACCGGGAGGACGCGCCGCCCAGCGCATTCCTGTGGGCATTGATCCGGGCGGCCTCGCTCGGCATTCTTCGAGCTCGGCAATCGAGAGGTCGTGGAGCTCGGTCACCGTGGAGTTGCCCTCGCGGTGGTGAGTAGACCTCGGGTGCGCTGATCCTCCTCCCGCGACGGGGCATCGTCAAGCCCGGGGCGCCGACGTTCACGCCACCCCGAGGATCTTCAACCTCCGGCCAACTGGAAGGGGCGGCCAAAGCGCGCTACAGTACGAGCGAGCGAATCCACGAGGCCGGTGGCCTGCGCCTGGCCTCCTGAGGAGATCAGCGATGTCACACCGGGGGTTCTCCCACGTCGGCCTTTCGACAT
>CAZWXA010000560.1:0-2375 GCA_964637755.1 uncultured bacterium
TCCCCGACATGACCGAGGTCGTGCCCGAGGCGTACGAGCTGGTCGAGCACGGGCTGCTGACCGACGACGATTTCCGCGATTTCATGTTCACCAACGCCGTGCGCTTCTGGGGCGAGGTGAACCCGGACTTCTTCAAGGGCACGGCGGTCGAGAAAACGGCCGCGGAGGTGCTGGGCCATGGCGCTTGATCCCCAGGTGCGAGCCGTGATCGATCTCGTGATCAAGTCGGGGCGCCCGGCGTACCACGAGCTCTCCCCGAAGGACGCGCGCCAGCTCTTCCGCGAGACGCGTCCGGCCTCGACGCCCACGCCGCCCGAGATCGGCGCCGTCAGGGACCTCGCCGCGGACGGTCCATGGGGTCCGATCCCGCTCCGCCTCTACCGGCCGGCGGGCGTCGCCGCCTCGACGCCCCTCGCGGTGCTGGTCTACTTTCACGGCGGAGGATGGGTGATCGGCGACCTCGAGACGCACGATGTCCTCTGCCGGCAGCTCACGGCGGAGTCGGGCGTGAGCGTCGTCTCCATCGATTATCGCCTGGCCCCGGAGCACAAGTTTCCGGCCGCGGCCGACGACGCATGGGCGGCGACGCGCTGGGTCGTCGCTCACGCCGCGGAGGTCGGCCTCGACCCGAACCGCCTGGCCGTCGGCGGCGACAGCGCCGGCGGCAACCTGGCGGCCGTGGTCGCGTTGCTGGCCCGGGATCAGGGGGCGCCGTCCATCGCCCTGCAGGTGCTGCTGTACCCGGTCACGGACGTGGCGGCCGAGACGCCGTCATACCGTGACTTCGCCGAGGGTTATCTCCTCACGCGCGAGGGGATGCGCTGGTTCATCGCGCACTACCTGAACGCCAAGGACGAGGCCGCCGACTGGCGCGCGTCACCGATTCGCGCGCGGTCCCTCGCCGGGTTGCCGCCGGCCCTGATCGTCACCGCGGGCTTCGATCCGCTGCGCGACGAGGGCGAGGCCTACGCGGCGCGGTTGCGGGAGGCGGGCGTGCGTGTGGACTCTGTCTGCTACGGCGGCATGATCCACGGCTTCGTGCCGATGGGGCGCCTCATCGACACCGCGGGTCGTGCCGTCTCGCTCATCGCCGGCTCGCTCGGCCAGGCGCTGCGCTGAACCGCGGGTCCTCTTCGAGTCGCACACGGCGAATGACAGGGGGGAGGCTCGGCAACCAGCCGAACCCGTTCAACCGGACCCTCCAGCCGGCCCGGCTCCTGCTCGCCTGACCGATGCTGGCCTGAGCCAGCGGCGGACACACGTTCAGCGCGATCGTGCACACCCCCCGGCAGGTCGTGTGCGTCAAGGGGTGAGGTCGTGCTGACCATCGACGGCTCGCAGGGCGAGGGCGGGGGGCAGATCCTCCGCACCGCGCTCGCGCTGTCCCTGGTGACCGGGACGCCGTTCCGCATCGAGAAGATCCGGGCGCGGCGCTCGAAGCCCGGGCTCCTGCGCCAGCACCTGACGGCGGTCGACGCGGCGGTTGCGGTCGGAGGGGCGGAGGTCGAGGGGGCGACGCTGCGCTCGCCGGCCCTCGTCTTCCGGCCCGGCGCAGCGAAGCCGGGCGAGTACAGCTTCGCCATCGGCACGGCGGGGAGCACCGGGCTCGTCCTCCAGACCGTACTGCCGGCGCTCCTCACGGCGGCGGGGCCCTCGACGCTGAGGCTGGAAGGCGGCACTCACAACCCGGCGGCGCCGCCCTTCGACTTCCTGGCCCGCGCGTTCCTGCCGCTGCTCGGGCACATGGGGCCGCGCGTCGAGGCCGTGCTCGACCGGCCGGGCTTCTACCCGGCGGGAGGAGGGCGGTGCGCATTTCGGATCACGCCGGCGGCGCGCCTGGCGCCGCTGAACCTTCTCGAGCGCGGGGCGATCAAGCGTCGCCGGGCGCGGGCGATGGTGGCGCGGTTGCCGCGACAGATCGCCGACCGAGAACTCGCCGTCGTGCGGACCCGGCTCGGCTGGAGCGAGGAGGAGCTCGAGCCCGTCGTCGTGGACGGCGGGGCACGGGGCCCGGGCAACGTGCTCCTGCTCGAGATCGAGAGCGAGCACCTGACCGAGCTGTTCAGCGGCTTCGGCGAGATCGGGGTGCGTGCCGAGGCGATCGCCGAGCAGACGGTGAAGGAGGCGCGGCGCTACCTCGCGGCGGGCGTGCCGGTAGGCCCTCACCTGGCGGACCAGCTGCTGGTGCCGCTGGCGCTGGCCGGGGGCGGCGCGTTCCGGACGATCGCGCTTTCGTCCCATAGCCGGACGAACCTGGACGTGATCCGGGCGTTCTCGTCGACCCGCATCTCCGTGACCGGCGATCGCGACGACATCCTCGTCGAGTTCGGCGATTGAGTCGCGGCGACTTCCTGCGGCGGCCCACGAAGCCTATG
>CAZWXA010000561.1:0-211 GCA_964637755.1 uncultured bacterium
ACGGGGAGGTGGGGCCGCGCACAGCGAAGGCGCTCGGGATCACCCTGCCTCCAGCAGCCTGACCGGCGACGCCCGCCGGGACGGGCATGATGCTGACCTTCCCGATCCGGGGCGCCGGCGTCACCCACTGCCCCGGGCCTTCCCCGAGCCGCCGGTTCATCTGCCGATCAGGGTCAGGACACTAGACTAGCCTGGACCCTTCATGAACGGA
>CAZWXA010000561.1:277-2373 GCA_964637755.1 uncultured bacterium
TCACGTCGTGGCGGGCAGCCCCATTCGGCTCGCCACCCCCGCCCGGTGTGGGGTTCCCACTCGCCTCATGGGGCGCCCCGCCCGCCGCGCCACCCGTCCCGTCCCAGTTGCCGCCGCTCATGAATAATCCGGACTAGGTCGCCAACCGGCGAAGGGCCGCGACCGTGTCGCCCGGCTCTGGACGGGTGGTGTAGTCGGGGTCGGCGTCGGCGTAGCGGACGATGCCGTGCTGGTCGACGACGAACCGGGCCGGGATCGGCAAGGTCCACGATGTGTCGCCGTTGAACTTGGCGAGGTCCAGCGGGAAGCTGGCGTACACGTCGCGCAGGTACTGCGGCAGGGGGAAGGTGAGGCCGAACTTCGTCGCCACCTGGTTGCCGTGATCAGTCAGGATCGAGAACGTGAGATGGCGGTGCCGGGCGAGCTCGCGGTTGTGCTCGGGCAGCTGCGGCGAGACGGCCACCAGGGTGGCGCCGAGGGCCTCGATTTCCGGGAGCGCGTTCTGTAGAGCTACCAGCTCTACGTTGCAGTAGGGTCACCACCGCCCGCGGTAGAACGTCAGGACGAGGGGGCCGCGGGCGAGCAGCGCACGGGAGTCGACCGAGCGCTCGTCCGCGTCCGGCAAGACGAACTCGGGCGCGCGGGCGCCGACCTTCAGGCTCCGCTCGGCCGCGCCCGATGCACGCAGCTCGTCGACGGCCCGGTGCATCGCCCGCACCACCTCGGGCGGGCGGCCCGCCTCGAGGCGCTGGCGCAGCGCGGCCAGCTCTTCCTTGAGCGTCACGGGCGTGGCTCCAGCTCGCTGCGGAGGGTGACGGTCTCGTCGCCCACCCGCACGGTCGCATCCCACGTGACGGCGATCGCCCCTTTCACGCTCTCGTGGGCGGGACAGCCCTCGGGATGCAGGACGAGCGCCCGCTCGGTCGCCTCGCGGGCGTCAGCCGGCACCGCGAGGCGGTAGTGCACGGTGATCGAGGAGATGCGGATCGTCTTGCCGGCGCCGGAGATGCGGCCGTCGGCGGTGGCGGTAAACGTCGACCGGTCGAACGGGATCTTGCGCCCTGCCAGGGCGCCGCGCAGGGTGCCGTACATTCAGCCGGCCACGGCCGCGACGATGTGGTCGAGCGTGGAGGCGATGGGCGGGCCCTCCGGGGCGCCGTAGTACGCGCGCAGCGCCCCCTGCACGCCGTAGACCACCGGCTGCTCCACGTCGCCGAGCCAGGCGTGACGGGAGCCGTCCCGGTATTCGAGGCGCGCGTGGGAGATGTACTCGAATGACTCCGCCATGATCACTCCTTGACGAGGGATTCGGTGCCGTGCTGCGAGCGTAGCATGACCGGCGCCTCGCAGGCGGATGGCGTCGCTCGATCGCCTTCGTCAAGGTAGTGACGAGGTCGCCGACGATTCACAGGAGGACTCATGGCGTTACTTCTCGTCCTCCTGGCGGCAGTTCTGGTCGAGACACTGCTCGCATTGCGGCGACCCGCTCGCGACGCCGAGCAGGACCACGGCGCCTCGACACGCGCCCGCACACACCGACTGCATGCAGGCGGCGGGATCGGTCTTCTGAGCGGGGCCGCTGCCGCACTTCGCATTCTTCAGCGCGGTTTCGATTGACTGATAGATCCCGGCGATTTCGGTGTATGAATCCTTGCCCGGCACCGTGCCCAGCCAGCGCTGGGCGGCCTGCATTTGGGCCTCGATCGTGGACGCCGGTGCGCCGCACCGTTCCAGCGCTGGGAGCGCGCTGCGCACCGTCGCGAAGTCGCTGGTGATCTGTTCCACGACCTGGGGCGGAATCGTGGCGTTGGCGGAGTAGAAATACGACGCGCGGGCCGTGGCAAAACCCATGAAGAGCGCTCCCAGGTAGAAGGCATCGAGATCCTGTCTGGTGGGGAGTCCCAGCGTGCACGACGCGTTCTGGACCGCGGTGCGATAGTCGCGGTGAAGCTGGTCGGCCACCTGCCAGAGGTGGCGCGCCGGCGCGCGCGTGCTGCGGATGATCGCGGCGGCCTGGTCGAAGCGGCCGAGATCGAAGGGAACGCAGGGGGCGATGGCCGCAGCCCACTCCCGCGCGGTCGCGAAATCACGGAGCA
>CAZWXA010000562.1:0-2361 GCA_964637755.1 uncultured bacterium
CGGAGAGATAGGGGCCCCACCGCTTCCAGTGGGTCGTGCGGGTGCGGGCCTCCTCGAGCCGGCGGAGCTCGGCGTTCACCCTCAGACCGTGACCAGCGCGCCGGTGACGTCGCGCGCCGCGTCACTCGCCAGGAAGCTCACCGCGCCGGCGACGGACTCGACGGACACCCACCCCGATCGATCGGCGTCGGGCATGGCGGCGCGGTTCGCCTCCGTGTCCATCGTGCTCGGAAGGACCGCGTTGACGGTGAGCCCGTGCGGGCGCACCTCCTGGGCGAGGGCCAGCGTCAGCGCGAGCACGCCCGATTTCGCCACCGTGTAGGCGGTGAACCCGCCCGCCGGCGGCAGGACGGCGCGCGACGCGATGTTGATGACTCGCCCGCTGCCGGCCACGATCATGGCCGGGAGCACCCCGTGGCAGGCGACGTACGTCGTCGTGAGATTGAGGGCCAGCATCCGGTGCCAGGTCTCGATCGACGTGGAGACGAGATCCCCACCCTCGAAGCCACCGACTGCGTTCACCAGGATGTCGACGCGCGCGTGGCGCTCGAGAATTCGCGCCACGACCCCATCGAACGCGACGGGGTCGGCCAGGTCGGCGGGAGTGGCGTCGAGCCGGTCACGCTCGACTGCGCCGAGCGAGGCACGCAGGCGGTCCAGCTCTTCGGGCACCAGGTAGGGGATGCACACGACGGCGCCGCCGTCGAGGAAGCGGCGCGAGATCGCGCGCCCCAGCGCTCCGGTGCCTCCGGTGACGATCGCGACCTTTCCGGCGAATTCCATTGACGCTCTCCCGGTTGCGCGGCAGGCCCCGCTCGATGTCGGAGAACTTCCCCGCCCGGACCCGGGCCCTGCCCATTATGCCCGCCCGTTCGGGCGACGGCAAAGGGCGCGTCGGGGTTATCATTCCTCGACGAAGCCGTGCCCGGACGAACTCGTGCGGCGCCGAGCGGATTCCCGCGGCGCAGGGAGGGAGGCGCGATGACGAAGCGTGTGAAGGAGATCCTGAGCTGGTACGCGAGCGACAACCCCGGCACTCGCGCGAACCTCGCGCGGCTCTTGAACGCCGGGACGCTCGGCGGCACGGGCCGGCTGGTGATCCTGCCGGTGGACCAGGGATTCGAGCACGGCCCCGCCCGGAGCTTCGCGCCGAACCCCGCGGGCTACAATCCGCTCTACCACTTCGAGCTGGCGATCGAGGCCGGCTGCAACGCCTACGCCGCCCCGCTCGGGTTTCTCGAGGCCGGGGCGGCCGAGTTCGCGGGGGACATCCCGCTGATCCTGAAGCTCAACAACCACGACGTCCTGGGGGACGAGGAGGACCCGATCTCGGCCGTGACGGCGAGCGTGCGGGACGCGCTCCGGCTCGGCTGCACGGCCATCGGCTTCACGATCTATCCGGGCTCGTCCGAGCGCACGCGGATGTACGAGCAGATCGCCGCCATCGGCGCCGAGGCCAGGGCCGCCGGTCTGGCCGTCGTCGTCTGGTCGTATCCGCGCGGGTCCGGGCTCAGCAAGGCGGGCGAGACCGCCCTGGACGTCGTCGCCTACGCCGCGCAGATCGCCGCGCAGCTCGGGGCCCACGTCATCAAGGTGAAGCTGCCGTCCGAGCACCTCGAGCTCGAGGCGGCCAAGCGAGTCTACGAAGCGAGCGCGATTCCCCGCGCCACGCTCGCGGACCGCGTCCGGCACGTCGTCCAGAGCGCCTTCGACGGCCGGCGGATCGTCATCTTCTCGGGCGGCGCGCGCGAGGACGACGCCGCGGTGTTCGAGCAGGCCCGCGCCATCCGGGACGGCGGGGGCTTCGGCTCGATCATCGGGCGCAACTCCTTCCAGCGCCCGCGCGCCGAGGCGGTCAGGTTCCTCGCCCGGATCATGAGCATCTACGCCGGCTCCGAGGCCTGACGGATGGGCTTCCTCCTCCGGATCGTCGCCAACACCCTGGCGATCATCCTGGCGGCGTCGGTCGTTCCGGGCATCCGCGTCGACAGCGTCCTGGCCGCGCTCGCCGCGGGGCTCGTGCTCGGGCTGATCAACGCGGTGGTCCGGCCCGTGCTCCTCGTCCTGACGCTCCCGATCACCCTGCTGACCCTCGGTCTCTTCCTCTTCGTGCTGAACGGCCTCTGTCTGTGGCTCGTCTCGGCGGTCGTCGCCGGCTTTCACGTCTCGGGGTTCTGGTCCGCGGTCCTGGGTGCGCTCATCGTGAGCGCGGTGAGCTGGCTCGTCACGGCGCTGGTGAGCGACAGCGGGCGCATCGTCGTGATCACCCGGCGCCGGTAGCCGCGGGCCGGCGGGAGGACGAGCGGCGCCGGCCTCACAGGCGGTCGATCAGGCCCCGGCAGCGCTTGCCCCCGCAGAACA
>CAZWXA010000563.1:0-2352 GCA_964637755.1 uncultured bacterium
ACGAGAGCGCGGGGGCCCCGGAGCGGGCGAGCGCTCCCGCTCCCGACAAGCAGGGTCAGGCGGCGGGCTGACGTCGCCGCCCCGTGCGCCGAGCGCGTCAGGCCGCGGACCGCGGCCGCAGGGACACGAACCAGCCCCCATCGGAAAATACCCGCGCGGCGAGCAGCCCCACGGTGCTCGCTCCCGTGCCGGCCGTGACCCATGCAACCTGAGGACCCGCGCACGAACAACATGCCCAAGTTCGTCGGTGGCCTCACGACGGGCTCCCTGCGGCGAACTCAACCGAGTTATTCGCGCGCGGCTCCTGAGAGCTCGGCGCCGCCGGCGATCGCGCGGATGAGCCCGACACCGAACACGACGCCAGCCTGGACTCGTGTCGTGTGCTACGGTGAGAGCGCACGGGAGACACGATGATGGCTGATCCACGTCTCGTCGACCGGATGTTCCAGCGCATCATGCGGGGGCTCGTCGACACCGGGCGGGCGCCCCACTACGCTGAGCTCGCGCGAGCGCTGGGGCTTCCGATCGAAGAGGGGCGCCTGCTCCTTCACGACGTGATGCGGGCATACCCGATCGGCTGGCTCCACGCCGACACGGACTACGTCGCGTCGTTCCCGCCGCTGAACAACCTGCCCACCCAGTATCGGGTCACGGTGCGCGGTGAGCAGCGGTGGTTTGCCCAGTGCGGCTTCGAGGCGACCTCCGTGACTTGGCTGTTTCACGGCGAGGCGGTCCGCATCGATGCCCCGTGCCTCGACTGCGGCGACCCCGTGACCGTCGAGATGCGCGACGGCCGCATCGTCCGGGTCGACCCGCCCGAGGTCGTCGGCCACCTCAACTACGGCTTCGGCCCGTCGCGGGGACGGCCGCCGTTCCTCTGAACGGGCATGAACCTCTTCCGGGCGGAAGAGCACGCCCGTCGCTGGCCGGCGTTCCAGGCGCGCGCCGAGGAGGGCTTCATCACGCTCGCCGCCCTCGCGGGCTTCTTCGGCACGGAGACGCGCCGCCACATGCTGGACGCCGATTACCTGTCGACCTGGTTCCCCCGTCGCGCAGCGGAGCGTAGCGCCTACCTCGAGCGGATCGGGAAGAGCACCCCGTTCTGGCTCGGGACGCCCGACGCCGAGGGGACCCGGTAACGCTCGACGCCCGCAGCCCCGATTCCGAGGTCTCGGCCCGGGCCCCCGCGCCCGAAGGAGAGCGCATGAAGATCTCGTCCGTGGAGACCCTGGTGTATCGGGTGCCGATGCCGGCACCGCTCGTGGACTCGACCATCCGGCTCACCGAGTGGGAGCTGGTGCTGGCGAAGGTGCGAACCGATACGAACCTCACCGGTGTCGGCTGGTCGTACACGCTCGGCACCGGCGGCGCCGCGGTCCGCTCCCTGATCGAGGACATGCTCGTCCCGCACGTCGTCGGCCAGGACCCGTTCCACGTCGAGCGGATCAACGAGCGGCTCTGGTGGGCGATCTCGCGCTACGGCACCGGCATGACCACCTTCGCGGTGGCGCCGCTGGACATCGCCATCTGGGACCTGCTGGGGAAGGCCGTGGGCCGGCCGCTGTTCGAGCTGCTGGGCGGATGCCGGGAGCGGATCCCCGTCTACGGCAGCGGGATCAACTTCCACCTGGGGGTCGACGACCTGCTGAAGCAGATGCAGGGCTTTCTCGACCAGGGATACCGGGCGGTGAAGATGAAGATCGGCAAGCCCGACCCGGACGAGGACGTCGAGCGGGTCCGGGCGGTCCGCCAGCTCATCGGACCGAAGGTCGCCCTGATGGTCGACGCCAACCTGGCCTGGACGCCCGCGGAGGCACTCAGGCGGGCGACCATGCTCGAGCCCTTCACCCTCTCCTGGCTGGAGGAACCATTGCCCTCGGAGGACGTCGGCGGCCACGCGCGGCTGCGCTCGGCCATCCGCATCCCCATCGCGCTCGGCGAGACGCTCTACACGAAGCACCAGTTCGCGGAGTACCTGCGCGGCGGGGCGATCGACATCGTCCAGGCCGACGTGTGCCGGGTGGGAGGCATCAGCGAGTGGATCAAGATTGCCCACCTCGCCCACGCGTGGGACCTCCAGATGGCGCCGCACTTCGTCTACGAGCTGTCCGTGTCGCTCCTCTGCGCCATCCAGAACGCGTTGATCGCCGAGCTGATCCCGGATGCGTCGTTGACGACCCTCGGACTCGTGACGGATCCGATCGTCGCCCGGGACGGGTTCGGATCTCCCCCCCGGGCTCCGGGACACGGCGTCATGTTCGACGACTCCGTGCTCGCGCGGTACGCGGTGTGACGACGGCATTGACCCTCACCCTCGTGACGCGGCCGCCGCACGACGAGACCACCCGCGGA
>CAZWXA010000564.1:0-2345 GCA_964637755.1 uncultured bacterium
GTCAGGCGAAGCCGTACAAGGTCGGGTGCCTGCAGCCGCTGACGGGCGCCGCCGCCGCCGGCGGGCGCATGGCGCTCGTCGGCAGCGAGTTCGCCGTGCGCCGGATCAACAGCGCGGGCGGGGTCAACGGGCGGCCGGTGGAGTTGATCGTCGAGGACTACCAGTCCAAGCCCGACGCCGGCCGCCGCAAGGCCGAGAAGCTGGCCACGGAAGACCGGATCGACGCCCACGAGGGCGGCTTCCTCTCCAACGTCTGCCTCGCCTGCATGCCCGTGTGGGAGGAGCACAGGATCGTCAACATGATCGGCGTGTGTCTCGACACCACGCTCACCACGACCAGGTGCAACCGGTACACCTTCCGCCCGTTCGATTATGCCCCCGCGCAGGCCCTGGCGTTCGCTCCCGCGCTGATCGCGATGGCAAGGAAGTGGCACATCCTGTACGCCGATTACTCGTGGGGCCAGACGACGCGCGACGCCTACACCGCCGAGATCAGGAAGCTCGGCGGCGAGGTGGTGGGCACCACCGGCATCCCCCTCGGCACGGCGGACATGACGCCCTTCCTGTCGAGGATCTCCGGACCGTTCGACGGGCTCTTCGGCGTCTTCTTCGGCAAGGACGGGGTGACGGTCGGGACCCAGGCCTACGATCTCGGGCTCACCCGGACGTACCGCTGGGCGGGCGACGGCGCCATCGCCGAGGCGACCAACCTGCCCGCGCTCGGGAACAAGATCGAGGGCTTCGTCGGGATCAATCGTTACGTGCCGGTCTTCGAGAGCACCCTCGACACGCCGTATCACCGGAAATGGTTCAAGGACGCCGTCGAGCTGACGAAGAAGTTCGAGCCCAACGGCGTCGCGCCGGACCGGTACCTCCAGTCCAACTTCGAGGCCATGAACTTCCTCAAGCTCGGCATGCAGAAGTCCGGCTTCCGCGGGCGCGAGGATACGATGAAGCTGATCGAGGCGCTCGAAGGCATGGAGGTCCGCGCGGGCGATGACTTTCCCCAGGGTGACAAGAAGCTCCGCAAGGAAGACCACCAGGCGTTCATCGACCAGTTCGTCTTCAAGGTGGTCAACGGCAAGCACAAGATCACGGCGCGGATCCCCTGGCAGAAGACGGTCCTGCCCCCGAACTGCACGTTCGCCTGACCCCCGGCGTGCGATCCGACCGAGGGTGCTCGATCGGCCCTCGCGAGGAGGAGCGACCGGGCCCGCGCCGCATTTCGAGCCGGGCGGTGCCGGATGCGTCACCAGATGCGTCAACGGGGGCCCACCACGAGGCGAGGCCCGAGTCAGCCAGACCTCCGGGAGAGGCCTGCCGCCTGTCGAAGGGGCCGGCCCGATGAGTGGCCAGCCGGTCGCATGACGCCGGCCTCCTCCGCACCGAGGGCCTCACGGTGCGGTTCGGCGGGCTGACCGCCCTCGACGACGTCGACCTCTCCGTCGGCCGGGGCGAGGTGCGCGCCATCATCGGGCCGAACGGCGCCGGCAAGAGCACGCTCTTCAACTGCCTCACGGGTGTCGTCAGGCCGACCGCCGGCCGCGTCGTCTTCGCCGGCGAGGACATCACCGGGCTCCCGCCCGACGCCATCTCGCGCCGGGCGATCGCGCGCTCCTACCAGATCACCAACATCCTGCCGGGCGCGAGCGTGCTCGAGAACGTGCGCATCGCCGTCCAGTCCCGCCGCCACGCCTGGAGCCTCCTCCGCCACCATCGAGCGTACCGCGACGTCGTCGACCGGGCGATGGCGGTCCTCGAGGCCGTGAGCCTCCAGGGCAAGGAGGACGAGCTGGCCGCGAACCTCTCGCACGGCGAGCAGCGGAACCTCGAGATCGGCATCGCCCTCGCCACCGAGCCGGAGCTTCTGTGCCTCGACGAGCCGACGGCGGGCATGAGCGCCGCGGAGACCCACGAGACCGCCGCCCTCGTCCGGCGCATGGCGAGCGACCTGACGATCCTCATCGTCGAGCACGACATGGACGTGGTCATGGGGCTCGCGTCCCGGATCACCGTGCTCCACCAGGGCAGGATCCTCGCGGAAGGCACGCCCGCGGAGATCCAGGCCGACCCGCGAGTCCTCGATGTGTATCTCAAGACGTGATTCTCCCGCCGGCGGTTGCCGGGCCCCCGGCGCCTCGATCCCGGGCACGGCCGCTCCGTCGAGGGCGCCGGGGGGCGACGAGCCCGCGGGACCCCTGACCCCGTGATGCTCGCGGTGCGCGACGTCCACGCCTACTACGGAAAGAGCCACGTCCTCCACGGCGTCTCGGTCGAGGTGGGGGCCGGCGAGGTGGTGGGGCTCCTGGGCCGGAACGGGGTCGGCAAGAGCACCACGCTCAAGA
>CAZWXA010000565.1:0-2330 GCA_964637755.1 uncultured bacterium
CCGCGCCACCCGTCCGGTCCCAGTTGCCGCCGTTCATGAATAATCCGGGCTAGGCGTGGGCTAGGCGCGTCGTTGCAGCCGGAGAAGATCCGTCACCGTCGCCGCCCCCCGTCGCGTCAACTGTGGCAGCAAGGCGAGCAGGATGCGGCCGGCCATGACCGCGTCCCCGGCGGCCGTGTGCCGCCCATCGGCGGGAACGCGGAGCCGGCGGGCGAGCTGCGCCAGCGACGACCACCCCCAGTGGGGATGGATCGATCGGGCCAGGCGGTCGACGTCGAGCACTGCTTCGCCCAGCGGAAGGGACGAGGAGGAACGGGTGTAGCGGCCGATGATGCGGAGGTCGAAGGCGACGGAATGGCCCACAACGACCCGGCCTTCGCAGGCGTCGACCAGCGCCAGGACGATGCGGCGCGCCGGCGGTTGATGCCGCACCATGTCGTCGGTGATCCCGTGGATCCGCTGGGACTCGACAGGGATCGGACGCCCCGGGTTCGCGAGGGCGTCGACCAGCGGCGACTCGGCAACGCCGTTCACGAACGGCACGACGGCTGCCGACACGATCGCGTCGGTCTTCGAGTTCAGCCCGGTCGTCTCGAGATCCAGCGACACGAACCCTGTGGATCCGGAGAGCGCGGAGACCGGGAGGGACCATTCGGTCCGACGAGCCGTCCTCGCCCGGATCCAGACGCTGATCCGGCTGAAGGAACTCACGGGATCATGTCCGCCTGGTATCGATCACGGACCTCCCGCTCGACCCAGCCAACCGTGCGGAAAGCCTCCTTCAGGAGGAGCCGGTCGGTGCGCGAGAGCTGCCGGGGATCGATCCTGTTGTCCGGCGTGCGGCCCTCGTCGAGCTGCTGGAGCTGATGGTGGAGACGGAGCTCCAGGACGAACGAGTAGGCCTGCGTCACCTCGGCGACCCGCTCGGGCCCGAGGACCCCGCGGGCCCCGACCTCCCGCACCCGTTCGACCGTGTTGGTCGCCGGCAGCCCCAGCTCGAGGGCGTGCACGCGCGCGGCGCCCACGAGCGGGAATGCCCCGTAGCGCTTCAGGTCCACCAGCCCATGGGCGTCGGTGCGAAAGCGCCCGAGAATCCCCAGCGAGGGGCCCTGGCGGAGGACGTCCCTGGCGAGGTACGTCAGGAAGAGCCGCCGTTCGCCCGAGGGCTCGAGAATGCGGCCCCAGAGCGCGCCAGCGAGGGTCGGGTCACCCGCGACCGCCCGCAGGTCGAAGCAGATGGATGCCGAGAGGACGCTGACGTCCGCGAAGCGGATCCAGCGGTCGAAGTACCCGAGCCAGACGGCGAGCGGCTGACACCAGCGTGGGTTGGAGGCCATCCAGCCGCCCGGACACGGCGGAAAGCCGAGCTGGACGAGGGCCGCGCTCGCGGCGCGGGCGAGCGCCTGGAAGTACGCCGACGCCGCGGCGGCGGCCTCGGGGTCCTCCGGGTCGGCATAGACGAGCGCGTTGTCCTGGTCGGTCAGGAGCGTCTGCTCCCGCCGGCCCTCGCTCCCGAGCGCGAGCCACGCGTAGACGAGCGGCGGGCGCCGCTGGCCCGCGCGGCCGAGGTCGACCTCGGTCAGGCCGAGCACGCGCTGCACGACGCGATCGTTCAGCTCGGCGATGATGCGGCCGATGTCGAAGGGCGCCGCACGGGCTCGCGCCAGGACACCCGCGAGCCGCGTGATCCCGGGCACGAGCTTCTTGAGGTCGCTGAGCGATGCCTGGCGCTCGATCTCCCGCGAGAGCGCCACGGGATGCGTCCCCTGCAGGAAGAGGAAGTCGTTGCTCGACAGGACGCTCACGAGCCGACCGCCCTCGACCACCGCCAGGTGATGCACGTTCAGCCGCGTCATCTCGAGGAGGGCCTCGAACGCGAGCGCCTCGGGCCCCACGGTGGCGAGCGGCGCTGACATGATCTCGCGAAGCGGCACCGACGGGTCCCGGCTCTCGGCCACCAGGCGCCCGCGGAGATCGCGATCGGTCACAATGCCGACGGGCGCGCCGCCCTCGCCCGTCACGACGACGGATCCGATCCCGCGCTTGGACATGAGGCGCGCCGCGTCCCGCGCCTCGGTGTCGCCCGGCAGCGTGACCGGGGCGCGGGCGGCGAGGTCCCGCACGTGGAGGAGCAGGAGCGGGAAGTCGCCCGGGGAGGTCGCGTCAGCCAGGGCGTCCGCCGATGAGGGCCAGCGACCACGCCGAGAGCACCCAGATGCCGAAGAGAATGAGGAGCGCGATGTGCCGCGCGCGACGCTCGGGCATCGCGGGGGCGAGCGCCCGGATGGGCCGCGTGAGCGGGCCGGTGACGATCTGGAAGAACGCGACGA
>CAZWXA010000566.1:0-2327 GCA_964637755.1 uncultured bacterium
GCGCCGGACGCGGTGGGAGCGACGGATGGTCTGGAGCTCTTCGCTCGCGATCCTGGTGGTGGGACTGGCGCTCTTCGTCGAGCGCGCACTCCTCTGACGGCCGGCCTCTGCGGGACCCCCGGGCCCGTGATGGAAGCGGGCTCGCGGGATCGAACCCCGCCTACCGGGCGCGCGGCCGAATCCGGCGGGCGAGGTGGGAACGCTCGTCACGGATCCCACGTCCGAGCCACCGCCTACCGGGGCCGCGGCCGGGTCTGGCGGGTGAGGGGATCGAGAATCTTCGGGAGCTGGCTGACCCCCGACTCCCCACGGATTCGAGCGACCAGGCGGCCGGCGCGGCTGATCACGACCGTGTACGGCGTACCCGTCATCCCGAAGCGGTTGGCGATCTTCAGCCGCGGATCCAGGCCGGCGGGATACGTCGCGCCGTGCGCCTCGAGGAAGCGCGTCGCGTCGGCGGCGGTGTCCTGCACCTGGACGCCGATGACCTCGACGCCGAGCGGCCGGTAGCGCTCGTACAGGCGCTGGAGCGCGGGAGCCTCCCTCGCGCAGGACCGGCACCACGATGCCTGGAAGCGGACCACCAGCACCGTCTTCTCGATCGCGCTTCGCGAATCGAAGGTCCGAGGCGAATCGAGCAGCCGGAGCGTGAAGGCGGGGGCAGGGGGGGCCGCGTGCGCCGGCGCCACGATCGCGAGGGCCAGGAGCAGGGCGAAGAGGCCGCGGTGCACGGCGGTATACTAGCGCGGATGAACGACCTGGAGCACGAGCTTCGCCGGGTCGTCGAGGGCGAGGTTCGCTTCGACACGTACTCGAAGCTCCTCTACTCGACCGACGCCTCGATGTACCAGGTGGAGCCGATCGGCGTCGTCATCCCCCGCCATGCGGGCGACGTCCAGGCCGTCATCGAGGTCGCCGGCCGCACGGGCACGCCGATCCTGCCGCGCGGCGGCGGCACTTCCCTCACGGGCCAGACGGTCAACCGCGCCGTCGTCCTCGACTTCTCGCGATATCTGAACCAGCTCCTCGAGGTGAACGAGGAGGAGGGGTGGGCGCGCGTGCAGCCGGGCCTGGTCCAGGACGAGCTGAACCACCTCGTGCGCCCGCGCGGTCTCCTCTTCGGGCCCGACACCTCGACCTCGAACCGCGCGACCCTCGGCGGCATGCTCGGCAACAACTCGGGCGGCGCCCACTCGATCGCCTACGGGCTCACCATCGACCACGTCCTCGAGATGAAGGTCCTGCTCGCCGACGGCACCGAGGCCGTGCTCCGGGAGCTCGGTCCCGAGGAGGTCCGGGCGAAGTGCGCCGGCGCCGGGCTCGAAGGCCAGATCTACCGCGAGGTCACGCGTCTCGGCCGGGAGCACGCGGACGAGATCCGCGCCCGGTATCCGGCCCACTGGCGCCGTGTCTCCGGCTACAACCTGAACGAGGTCATCGCCGACCGGCCGCTCAACCTGGCGCGCGTGGTGGTCGGCTCGGAGGGCACGCTCCTCACGATCATCGAGGCCAAGGTCCGTCTCGTACGCCGGCCGAAGTGGACCGCGCTCTGCGTGATCCACTACCGGGACCTCCAGGAGGCGCTCGAGTCCTCGCAGTCGATCCTCGAGACGGGGCCGTACGCCGTGGAGCTGACGGACAAGCTGATCCTCGACCTCGCCCGCCGCAACATCGAGCAATCGGCGCGCATGGGGTTCGTCCAGGGCGACCCCGCGGCGATCCTGATCGTCGAGTACGCCGGCGACGACGAGGGCGCGGTGCGGGCGAAGGTGGAGGCGCTCGAGGCGCGGCGCGCGCGGGAGCGCTTCGGCTACGCGGCGTATCGGGCCCTGGACCCGGCCGAGCAGCAGTCGATCTGGAAGCTCCGCAAGGCCGGGCTCGGCCTCCTCCTCGGCATGAAGGGAGACAAGAAGCCGATCGCGTTCGTCGAGGACACGGCCGTCGATCCCCGGCACCTCCCCAAGTTCGTGTCGCGCTTCCGCGACATCCTGGCGAGGCACGACGCCGGCGGGGCGTACTACGGCCACTGCTCGGTGGGCTGCCTGCACATCCGACCCGTCATCGACCTGAAGACGCCGCGCGGCCTCGAGCAGGTGCGGGCCATCGCGAGCGAGATCACGGACCTCGTGCTCGAGTACGGCGGCACGATCTCCAGCGAGCACGGCGACGGCCGGGCGCGGAGCCCGTTCCTCGAGCGCGTGTACGGGCCGCGGCTCCTGCAGGCCTTCCGCGAGCTGAAGCACGCGTTTGACCCGCGGCACCTCACGAACCCCGGCAACATCGTCGAGCGCCCCCGCCTCACCGAGCACCTGCGCTCCGGCAGGCCG
>CAZWXA010000567.1:0-2318 GCA_964637755.1 uncultured bacterium
CACGCCTGCATGCCCGGCTGCGTCATCCAGTGCAGCAACGTGTACCACGACGCCAGTGGCAAGGAGCTGGTCTCGCCGGTCGAGTACGAGACCCTCGGCCTGCTGGGCTCGAACTGCGGCATCGCCGACCCGGACGATCTGGCCCGGCTCAATGCCGTCGCCAACGACCTGGGCGTGGACACCATCGAGACCGGCGCCATGCTGGCCGTGCTCATGGAAGCGGGCCTGGGGGCCTTCGGCGACGTCGCGTTCATGACGGACTGCCTGGGCGAGATCCGTCGAGGCACGCAGACGGGGCGTCTCTGGGCGCAGGGCACGGCGCGCGTCGGTGAGCACTATCGGGTGCGCCGCGTGCCGGTTATCAAGAAGCAGGCCATCAGCGCCTACGATCCTCGCGTGGTGGAGGCCACGGGCATCTCGATGATGGCCACCGCGCAGGGCGCGGACCACACCGTCGGCAACCTGCCGCGCCTGAAGACACGGGAGATGGACGCGGAGTCGCTGATCAGCCTGAGCCTGGCGCACCAGGCGCGGGTGGCCGCCAACGACTCGCTCGGGCTCTGCATCTTCGGCATGAGCGTGACCAACCCCAACACCGAGTTCCTGACCGCCGCCATCAACGCCGCGCACGGCACCGAGCTGACCCCGGCCTTCTTCGAGGCCCTGGGCCGCGAGACGCTGCGCCTGGAGCGGGAGTTCAATCGCCAGGCCGGTTTCACCGAGAAGGACGACGAGCTGCCCGAGTTCTTCTACCGCGAGCCGGTGCCGCCGACCAACCACGTGGCGCGCTTCCACGCGGCCGACGTGCACGGGATGTACGATCATCTGCCCACGTGAGCCACGCCGACCCGATCCGCGAGAGGAGAAGGTCATCGGATGCGGCGTCGCGCTGAGCGGCCGCCGCGCCCGGGATCATCCGCGTCGGCATTGACAACCCCGGGGGCCGTGAGTGTAACGTGCGCGGGGTGGGGAACGCGATGGCGACGCAGTGGGTCGGGCGGCCGGTCAAGCGCGCCGGGGACTGGCGGCGCTTGACCGACACCGCCCGGTTCGCCGGTGAGCCGTCCTCTTGTCGCCCGCGGTCAACGCCTGCCTCGGGGTCCTCGCTCCAGTGAAGCCGGCCCCCTTCGACTATCACGCGCCGGCCAGCGTCGAGGAGGCGCTCGCCCTGCTCACCCGCTACGGGGGGGAGGCGAAGCTGCTCGCGGGCGGCCAGAGCCTGATGCCGCTCCTCAACTTCCGCCTGGCCCGCCCGGCCGCGCTCGTCGACCTCAACCGCATTCCCTCTCTCGCCTACATCCGCGAACAGGACGGACACGTCGCCTTCGGCGCCATGACCCGCCAGCGCACCATCGAGTTCTCGCCCGTCGTCGCCCGCCACCTTCCCCTCCTGACGGAGGCGACGCGGTGGGTGGGCCACCTGCCGATCCGCACGCGGGGGACGATCGGGGGCAGCCTCGCCCACGCCGATCCCTCCGCGGAGTACCCCGCGGTGCTGGCGGCGCTCGACGGGCGGGTCGTCGCCCGCGGGCCCACGGGCGAGCGCGTGCTGAGCGCGGCGGAGCTGTTCCGGAGCTACCTGACGACGAGCCTCGCCGCCGACGAGATCCTCGTCGAGGTGCGGCTTCCCGCCATGCCCGTGGGCGCGGGCTACGCCTTCGAGGAGTTCAGCCGGCGTCACGGCGACTTCGCCATCGTCGGCATCGCGGCCATGATCGCCGGCCAGGGCGAGCACTGCACCACGGCGCGCCTCGCCACGGCCGGGGCCGGGCCGGTGCCCGTGCGCCTGCGCGAGGCGGAGGCGATCCTGGAGCAGGAGGGGCTCGGCGCGCGCGCCGTCGAGGCGGCCGCCGCTCGCGCCGCGGAGCTGGTCGATCCCGATTCCGACATCCACGCGTCGGCCGCCTACCGGCGCAACCTGACCAGGGTCCTCACCGGCCGCGCCGTGCGGCGGGCGATCGCGCGGATTGACGGCCGCTGAGGCATGTCCGGGATGGTCGGAGTCCGCGTCGTCGTGAACGGCCAGCGGCACGAGGGGCGCTGCCCGCCGCGCAAGCTCCTCGTGGACTTCCTGCGCGAGGACCTGGGGCTCACCGGCACCCACGTCGGCTGCGAGCACGGCGTGTGCGGTGCCTGCACCATCCTCCTGAACGGCGAGGCGGCGCGCGCGTGCCTGCTGCTGGCCGTGCAAGCCGACGGCGCCGAGCTGACGACGGTCGAGGGCCTCGCGACGGGCGGCACGCTCCATCCCCTCCAGGAAGCATTCCGCGAGCACCACGCGCTGCAGTGCGGCTTCTGCACGCCCGGGATGCTCCTGA
>CAZWXA010000568.1:0-2316 GCA_964637755.1 uncultured bacterium
GGCGGCAGCGCCGGCCGCGCGATCGCCACGGATTGATCGGCGAGAACCGGGTGCAGCCGGCGCGCGCCGAGCGCGTCGGCGGCGTGAAGGGCTCTGGATCAGGGAGTGACTGCTGTACGGGTCGTGCTCCAGCTCGTACATGCCTCGCGGCGATTATAGGCGGAAGAGGCGGCAGGGCCAGTGGGGGAGAAGGGAACGCCGGGCGCTGACGCCCCGGGGCGTCTCAGGCGGTGCTGACCGTGTCGCTCAGCTCGTTCCGATCGTCCGTCTGGCGCGGGAAGTGGGTGGCGAGCACGCGGCCGATCTCGGCGACGGCCGCCATCACGCTCTCTCGCGTGCGCCCGGCCCGCAGCTCCCGCTGGAGGACATCGCGCACCGAATCCCAGAAGCCGTAGCCCACCTGCTCGTGGATGCCCTGGTCGCCGACGATGGCGAACTTCCGGTCGTCGGCGGCCAGGTACAGGAGCACGCCGTTTCGCTGGCGGGTGCGATCCATGCGCAGCGCCCGGAACACCTGGCGCCCGTGGGCGAGGGCATCGCCGACGCAGCGCGGTTCGAGGTGCACTCGGATCTCGCCCGACGTCCGGCGCTCCGCGTCCGCGACCGCGGTGGCGATCGCCTCGAGATCGTCTGGCGAGAGGAACCGCCGGACCCACGCGGGATGCTGGGGCTCGGAGTGCCCGGCCATCACCAGCTCCCGCTCGACCCGCCGCCGCCGAAGCTGCCGCCGCCGCCACTGAAGCCCCCGCCGCCTCCGCCGCCAAATCCTCCGCTCCCGCCGCCCCCGCCGCCGAAGGACCAGCCGCCCGAGCTGGCGGTGTATCCCCGGCGCCCACGGGAGAGCCCTCGGCTCCTGTTACCGCGGGCCAGGTTGGTGAGGACGGTCACGACGATGGCGACGACCGCCAGCGCCAGGGCGCCGAGGAAGATCTGATCGGGGAGCCGTTCCCGCGGCCGCGGCGCCGGCAGGCGGGACTCGCCGGCGATCGCCCTGAAGATCGCGGCGAGCCCGGCGTCGATGCCCGCCCCGTACTGCTGCTGCCTGAAGCGCGGCACGATCTCGTCGCGGATGATGGAGCCGGCGAGGGCGTCGGTCAGGCGGGCCTCGAGGCCGTAGCCGACCTCGATCCGGAGCTTCCGCTCCTTCAGGAAGACGAGGAGGATGGCGCCGTTGTCGAGTCCTTTCCGGCCGATCCTCCACTGCTGGGCGAGGCGGATCGACACGTCCTCGAGGCTCTCGCCCTCGAGCGAGGCGAAGATGGCCACCGCGACCTGGTTGCCGGTCCTCCGTTCCTCGGCGCCGGCGCGGTCCTCGAGCCGGGCACGCTCGCCGGCGCTCAGGACGCCCGCGTAGTCGTTGATCCGGGCGCCGGGCAGGGGAGGGAGGACGAGGGCGAGGCTGAGGAGGAGCGGGACCAGCAGGGCTAGAACTTCACCTTCGGCGGCGTGGCGGCGTCCGGGGTGGCCTCGAAGAACGCCTTCTGCTGATATCCCGCCATGCCCGCCACGATGCTGCCGGGGAAGAGCCGCACGCGCGTGTTGTACGCGCGCACCGACTCGTTGAAGCGGCGGCGCTCGACGGTGATCCGGTTCTCGGTCCCCTCCAGCTGGCTCTGCAGCTCGAGGAAGTTCTGGTTCGACCGCAGTTCGGGGTAGCGCTCGACCGTCACGAGCAGGCGGCTGAGGGCGCCGCCCAGCTCGTTCTGCGCGGCCTGGAACTGGCGGAGGGCGGCCGGGTCGTTGAGGGCCTGCGGCGGCAACTGGATGCTGGAGGCTCGCGCCCGCGCGCTGACGACCTCGTTGAGAACGGTGCGCTCCTGCGCCGCGAAGCCCTTGACGGTCTCGACGAGGTTCGGGATCAGGTCGGCGCGGCGCTGGTAGACGTTCTGCACCTGGGCCCACTTCTCGTTCACATCCTGGTCCA
This sequence comes from uncultured bacterium, assembly GCA_964637755.1. Lineage (GTDB taxonomy): Bacteria > Methylomirabilota > Methylomirabilia > Rokubacteriales > CSP1-6 > AR9. Next base: position 1,925 of record CAZWXA010000568.1, read on the forward strand.
GGCGCACGAGCTGGTTGTTCACGCTGATCCCCCACCCGATGACGGCGATGGCCAGGACGGCGATGACCACGACGGCAATGAGCAGTGGGCGGGCCATGAGCACCTTCATTATCCCCGATCCGAAGACCATTGCCAACGCCTGCTGCGAGCGCGAAGCCGGCGGCTCGAACCCTGGTCTCGGTCGACGTCGGGGGGCGCGAGCGCCGCTTCTCCCCGACCCCCGGTCCTCGTGGACGTCGATTTCTTCATGCCCTTTCCGCGGGGGCCGGCGGTCGGCCCCGAACGCACGGCGTGTGGCCCCGCCGCGCAGGCTCGGCCGGGATGCGTGGTTTCCGTCCAGCGCGCTGGCGCGCAGGCCGAAACCGCGATCGCCGCACTCGCGACGTCCGGGA
>CAZWXA010000569.1:0-2303 GCA_964637755.1 uncultured bacterium
CGGCGAAGAAGTCGGTGCCGCAGAAGCCAGCGGCAAGGAAGGCCGCAGGAAAGCCCGCGCCAGGGGCGAAGACGCTGGCGCACAGGGCCCCGGCCCAGAAAGCCCCCGAGCAGAAGACCCCGGAGCGGAAATCGCCTCGGCAGACCACCGCGGGGCAGAGGGTTCCGTCGAGCCCGCGACCGACCTGGGAGCCTCCCCCCGTGCCCCAGGAAATGGGCTGGCCGGCGTTCCGGTACCCGCCCGACTAGGTCGCGCCGCCGCCCCGCGGGCCCCTCAGAGCCCGTGAACGAATCGGGCTCGCGGGATCCCGTTGCGGGGGTGCCGGGGGGAGCAGCGGTCCCTGCCCCCGACGTCGACTCAGGCGGTGGCGCTGAAGCGACCTTCTCCGAGCTTGCCCACCTCGACCGAGCAGGCGTCCGCGGCGGCGGAGGGCCCACAGGATCTGACGGGCCCCTCTCCGCGGTCGGACGCAACCCGCGCTCGCAGATCCACGAGACGCTCCGGCTTCGTGTGCAGGACGGCGTAGGTTGCAGGCGCGGCCGGACACGGTCGGAGACCACCCGGCGCCCCCCGTCCCGGTCGCCGGGCGTGGCCTGAGTGATCGCGGCCGGCTCGGGGCTCGTCACCGGCACGCGCGCCGACGAGGCCGCCATCGCGGCGTCGCGAGCCGCGATGGCGGCGAGCGGGATCGAAGGGGCGGAGATCGCCATCGTCTTCGCGAGCGCCGATGCCTACCGGCACGGTCGGGAATTGCTCGACGGAGTCAGGCGGGTGACGGGTGCCGCGTCGATCGTCGGTTGCAGCGGGGCCGGAGTTCTCACCGAGCGCGGGGAGGCCGAGAACGGGCCGGCCGTCGCGGTCCTCGTCGTCCGGGCCTCGGACGAGCTGTCGCTCGGCACCTTTGTCGTGTCCGGCCGGGACGTGCTCGACGCCGACGCCGGCGCCGAGATCGTCCGGCGCACCGGACTCGCCGGGGTCGAGGACGGGTGTCTCGTGATCCTTCCGGACCCGATGAACCTGAACCCCGACGACCTGATCCTCGGCGCGTCCGGCCGCCTCGATGCCGTGCCCCTCGTGGGCGGCGTTGCCGCCGGCATGCCTGCCTTCGAGCTGAGCACGACGGACCTGGTGCATGGCGCGCTCTGCGGTCTCGCGATCCGGATGACACCCCTCATCGGTATCGGCCAGTCCTGCGACCCGATCGGCGAGCCCTACGTCGTGACCGAGGCGACCGGGAACGTGATCCACGCGATCGCGGGGCGCTCACCCGCGCAGGTCCTGAGGGAGGCGATCGAGAGCGTCCAGGACTACGAGGAGCGCGTGCCGCGGGTCGGTGTCTTCGCCGGGCTCGCGGTGAACGCGGGGAAATCGCCGCTCGGGCGCGGCGACTTCGTCATCCGCGACCTGGCAGGCCTCGACCGGGCGAGCGGGGCGATCACGCTCCCCGCGGAAGTGTTCGCCGGTCAGACGATCCAGTTCCAGATCCGCGACCCCCTGGCGGCCCGAGACGATCTCGAAGCCATGCTGGCGCGCATCCAGGCGGCGCTCGGAAACCGGAAGCCAGCGTTCGGCATGTACTTCAACTGCGCCGGCCGGGGGCAGGGGCTGTATGGCGAGCCGAACCACGACGTGGATCTCATCCGGCGGCGGCTGGGCGACCTCCCGCTGATCGGGTTCTTCGGCAACGGTGAGTTCGCTCCCGTCGAGCACGAGAACTTCTTCCACAGCCACACGGGCGTCCTGGTGCTGTTCGCGCAGCCACGCTGACCGGTCACCGTGCCTGGCCGGCATACTACTAGATGTTGCCTACTTGACAGGTGGAATCCCCCACATGTATGGTGGCGGGCGTATGGCGGTGATCGCTCTGGGAGCCGACCACGCGGGGTGGGGGCTCAAGGAAGACCTCAAGCGCTGGCTCTTCCAGAGCGGCTTCGAGGTGCTCGACTTCGGTACGCACTCGCCGGAGTCGGTCGATTATCCGGACTACGCTGCCGTTGTGGCGGAGTCCGTTGCCTCCGGCAAGGCCGACCGCGGCGTCCTCGTCTGCGGGACTGGCATCGGCATGTCGATGACAGCCAACAAGGTGGCGGGCATCCGCGCCGCGCTCTGCGGTGACGCCTTCACCGCCCGGATGAGCCGCGAGCACAACGACGCCAACGTGCTGGCGATGGGAGCGCGCCTCGTCGAGCGCGACTCCGCCGTGGAGATCCTCCGGGTCTGGCTGGACACGCCGTTCGCCGGGGGCCGCCACGCCCGCCGCCTGGACAAGATCGCCCACCTCGAGCGCCGCCCCACCCAATCCA
>CAZWXA010000570.1:0-2303 GCA_964637755.1 uncultured bacterium
GCTGCTCGTCGGCAACTGCGACGAGTTCATCTTCTACGAGGACCTGATCCGCGACAGCAAGAAGACCCACGTCCTCCGCGGGCTGCCGGAGAAGAAGGCCGAGGCCTTCTCGCAGCTCATCGACGCGGCCCAGGCGCTGCAGCGCGAGAACAAGGAAACGCGGAAGAACCCCGCCTTCAACGAGTCGTACTACGGGTACTCGACCTTCTCGAAGCTGCTCGAGGAGGCGGCGAAGCTGAAGATCGTCACCCTCGAGCGCGACGAGAAGAGCGGCACCTACATCATCACGGCGCTCTCCGAGGAAGGACGCGCCGCCTGAGCCGCGGGCGCCGCCAGCCGGTCCGCCCGCACCCTGTCCACCAGTTCCGCGCGGCCCTCGGGGACGCGCTCGCCCCCGCGGCGCGCCGGATGTGCTCGTCGTGCTGCGTCCCGGGTCTCCCGGGCCACGGGGGACCGGATACGGTGAGGGTCCGAGCACCAACCACGTCCGTTCAGGAGTCATCGCGATGAAGATGGAAAGCGTCTGGCTGGCCGTCGGCTTCCTCGGACAGGCCCTGTTCTCCGTGCGCTTCCTCGTCCAGTGGATCGCCTCGGAGCGGAAGAAGCAGAGCGTGGTGCCCGTCTACTTCTGGTACTTCTCCGTCGGGGGCGGCCTGACGCTGCTCCTCTACGCGGTGTACCGGCGGGACCCGGTGTTCATGCTCGGCCAGGGCTTCGGGCTGCTCGTGTACCTGCGCAACCTGTATCTGATCCACCGCGGGCAGCACGGCCTCGCCGGGGCGTCCTGACGCGCGGGCGCCGCGGACTGCCGCCATGGACGCCGCGGCGGGAGAGGCGGGGGCGATGGATGGTAGAATGGCGGCTCACCTAGCGGAATCTGCTTGAAACCTGACGCGATTCGGAATGCGCGCGCAGGCCGTTCAGATGAAGGCCCGGACGCACGGCGGCGAGGGAGGCGAGGATCGAGCCACCGCCGCGGGCCTTGTCCAGTGGCCTGAGAGGAGGACGCCCGTGCCGCCGACCTTGAACTGGGCCCAGTGCTACACCCGTCCCATTCTCATGATCCCGGGTCCCACCGAGCTCGCCTACCCCGTCATCCAGGCGCTGAACGCGCCGCCGAGCATCCAGTACGACGCGAGCTTCGACGACAAGGTACTCGATCCGACCCTCGCGAGCCTCGGCCGGGTCTTCCAGACGGACGGCGAGGTCTTCCTCCTGCCCGGATCGGGACGCACGGCGCTCGAGGCGGGCGTCGCGTCCGTGATCGAGCCGGGCGACCGCGTGATCGTGGTGGTGGCGGGCGTGTTCGGGATGCTGATGTCCGAGATCATGTCGCGGGCGGGGGCGCAGGTGACCGATTTCGAGGTCGAGTGGGGCCGGCCCCTCGACCTCGCCAGGCTCCACGGGGAGGCTGACCGCGTCCGGCCGAAGGCGATCCACCTCGTGCACAACGAGACGTCCACGGGCACGACCTACCCCGCCGAGGCCGTCGGCAGGATCGCGCGGGACGTGGGCGCGCTCTTCCTCCTCGACACGGTTTCGGCGGTCGGGGGCATCGACGTGCGCACGAGCGAGTGGGGCGTGGACCTCAACATGACCGGCTCGCAGAAGTGCCTCGGGGCGCCGATCGGGATGGCCGCGGTCGGCGTCAGCGATCGCGCCTGGAGCGCGATGGAGCGCCGGCGGACCAGGGCGCACAGCTACGCGTACGACCTCCTGCAGTGGAAGAAGACGTGGATCCCCGTCTCGCGCGGCGGCAGGCTCCCGGACGGTGCGCCGCGATCGCAGCCCGTGTCGATCCCCACGCACCTCACCGCCGCCATGCGTGTGGCCGTGGATCTGATCCTCTCGGAAGGCCTCGAGCATCGCTTCGCCCGGCACGCGGTGGCGGCCGCCGCCTTCAGGGCCGGCGCGGACACGATGCGACTCGAGCTGTTCCCGGACCCCTCGATCGCGTCCAGTACCGTGACCTGCCTGCGGACGCCGGACGGCATCGAGGCGCGGGCCGTGGTGGCGACGATGCGCGACCGCCACGGCATCCTCATCGGCACCGGGCTCGACCGGTATCGCGGCAACACGCTCAGGATCGGTACGATGAACCTGACGGCGAGCCCGCTCTACGTACTGCCCACGCTGTCGGCGCTCGAGCTGACGCTCCGCGAGCTCGGCTACAAGTGCGAGTCGGGCGCGGGCGTGGCCGCCGCGCAGTCGATCTTCGCCGACGCCTGCTGAGAGCCACCCGCGATCGGACACGATGCCGATGTCCAGTCCGACCGCACGTCTTCCTCATGACGGATACGCGC
>CAZWXA010000571.1:0-2295 GCA_964637755.1 uncultured bacterium
CCGGCTAGAGGTCGGGGCGCTTGCCGTAGTTGGCCTTGACCTCGGTCTTGATGCCGCCGCGCATGTTGAAGTCGCCCACGACCTCGAGCCAGCGCGGCTTGGCGGCGGCGGCGAGGTCGTTCAGGATCCGGTTGGTGACGTCCTCGTGGAAGGCGCCCTCGTTCCGGTACGACCAGATGTAGAGCTTGAGCGACTTGAGCTCGACCAGGTGCTGGTCGGGAATGTAGCGGATGCGGATGGTGGCGAAGTCGGGCTGGCCCGTGCGGGGGCAGAGGCAGGTGAACTCGGGGATGGTGATATTGACCTCGTAGTCCCGGTCCGGGTGAGGGTTGGGGACAACCTCCAGTTGTTTCGAAGGCTGGGTGGGCATGCTCAGGCGGGGGAGGTGCGCTTGGCGTCGACGAGCTGAAAGCGCCAGCCGTCCGGGTCGCGGCCGTTGGCGATGGTGCGGCCGGTCTCTTTGATGTACTGGGGCTCGCGCTCGAAGCGGACGCCCTGGGCCGTCAGGGCCTTGTAGGCCGCCCTCACGTCGTCCACGCGGAAGGCGATGTGGTTGACGCCGATGACCTCCTCGCCCTGGACCTGGTGGAGCTCGAAGATCGGCTGGCTGGGGCCGGGGAGCTGGAGCTCCACCGAGGCGCCGTGGTGGGTCGTCCGCGAGAGCAGCTTGAAGCCGATGGCCTGGAAGAGGCGGACGTAGCCTTCGAGGTCGTTGACGATCAGCTCAACGTGATCCACCTGGGTGACCATGGGGGCGCCTCCTCACCTGGGGCGGGCACCCCGGGCTGTCGCCACGCCCGCCCCCGCCGCAATCTTACACTCCTTGGGTTTCGACGCGCTAGGCCAACTCTTGTCGGGGCGCGGCAGCCATCACTGTCGTGGCCGGTCGCTTTACTGGTTCCCCAAGGCGCGGCGGATCGGCTCGATGGCCGTCGCGGGCACGCGCTCGAGCACGAGGACCTCCACGCCGCGCCGCTCCACCAGGAAGCCCTGCGGGCCGTCCCGCCAGGTGACGGCGGGTCCGGGACCCTTGACGGCCTTCCCCGCGAGGGGCAGGTATTTTTTCTCCAGCAGCCCGGCATACGCCTGGGCGAAGGCCTCGGCGGCCGCCTCGGTTTCCCAGGCGACGCGATAGACGACGAGCAGCGCTGGTACGGCCTCCCAAACCTGGTAACGGTCCCCGCGCCAACCCTCCGCCAGGCGACGGGCGGCCGCCTCTCCCACGTGGCCCGCGAGCACTTCGCCCAGGGCCCACTCGCCCATTTCATCCTGATCCACCCGACGCCAGCCGGGCGCCAGCGCCGCGCTGAGGTCGGGGAGCGCGATCGCGATGGGGTCCTGGCGTTGGTCGAAGAGCTTGGCCGGATGGAGGATCTGGGCGGTCGAGCGCGGAGGGTCCCGGTAGAGCGCGTTCATGGCCGACCACGGCCGGCGCTGCCTGAACTGGTGCACGAAGGCGAGGCCGTGGGTGTAGGGGAAGAGCAGGAGGTCCTTGATGAACCGCGGGGCGCGGTCGAAGACCGGTCCGCCGGACTGCGCCGCGATCAGCTGCTGGATGGCCGAGAGGTCCGGGATCTTCAGGAGGTCCAGGCCATGGGGCTTGAGTGTGAGCTCGAGCGACAGGGCCACCGCCTCACCCTCGATCAGCGCTTCGCGCGCCAGGAGCTGGTCGCCCTGGCCGCGGGAGGGGCCGATGAAGCGGTCGAGGGAGATCTCGCGGTCCTGGAGGGCGTGGACCAGCTCGTGCACGAGCGCAGCCTCTTGCTGCTCGGGGGCGAGCCAGTCGGCGAGCACCATGACCTTTCCGACCGTGTCGTAGTAGGCCGCCGCCTGCTCCTCCATGAGGTCGAGGAAGAAGGCGCGCAGGTCGAAGTCGGGCGGGGCGAGCCCCCAGGCGATCATCGACTTCTGCTCGGCCTCGATCTGGGCTGGAGGGTATTTGCGGTTCAGTTCCTGGTCCAGGAAGCGCCGGGTCTCGCTCCGGGAGCGGATCACGACGGGAGGAGCCGCTCCCGCCGGGGGAAGCCCGCGAAGGGCGGAGAGCTCGGCGAAGACGGGAGCGACGAGGGCCTGAAGCGAGGCGACGGGGTTCTGCTGGGCGGCACTCGGGCCGGGCAGCAGGCTGAGGGCCAGCAGGAGGGCGACGAGGCGGGTGGCGATCCGCGACATTATCAGGAGCATAGCACGAGGGAGCGTCAGGTTCCGCGGCTGGCGAGGCCGATCCCGATGGCGACGAGCACACTCGCAAGGAGCAATGTCCCTGTGAGAGGGTCGCCGGCGAAGAGCGCCGCGAGG
>CAZWXA010000572.1:0-2288 GCA_964637755.1 uncultured bacterium
CCGCATGGGATCGCCGATCTGCCCGCTGGAGCTCGTGGATGACGATGCGCGTGGGTCGGGCATCATGGCGAGTCCTGCGGCTCCGGGCGCGGCGGCTCGCCGAGCAAGAGGTCGGCAAAGACGAACCCGTCGCGGGCGACGACCGCGCCCGCCTGGATCGGAACCGCCCGCTGGAACATCGGGCCGTCGTAGGCGAAGGTGTGGAACTCGCCGCGTTCGCCGCACGGATCGACCGACGCGGGCAGCTCGCGGAGGAGCGCCGCGTCGAATTCCCGACCGGCGAACCTCCCCGCCAGCTGCGCCGGGTCGACGCAGGTCAGCCGCGCCCGCAGCCCGGCCCCCACCATCTCCCGCGCGAGCCCATCGGTGGCCACGCCCCAGATCGGGAAGATCGGCACGATGCCCGTCCCGGCGAGCTTCTCCTCGCGGTAGCGGCGAATGTCAGAGAGGAACAGATCCCCGAACGCGATGACCGAGACGCCGGCGAGCCGGGCGCGGTCGATGGCGCGCGCCATCGCCTCTTCGTACTCGGCGTTGGTGCAGGGCCATGGGATCGGCACGCGAGAGAGCGGGAGGCCGACCGCGTCCGCCTGCGCCTGGAGCAGGTCGGCGCGAACGGCATGCATCGCCACCCGGTCGTAGGCCTGGTTGATCGTCGTCAGCAGTCCGACGATCTCGAGGTCGCCCCGCTGTCGCATCGCCTGGAGCGCCCAGGCACTATCCTTGCCACTGCTCCAGGAGAGAAGCGCCTTGCGCCTCAACACGTCGCCACGCAGCCGGCCACCCTCACCGTCATTCCGCCCCCGAGGGCCGCCGCGAGCCGAAGCGAGTGAAGATCTCGGGCAATCGTCCCCGAGCGCACTCTACCTCCGGGGCCGCTACGAGCGCTCCGATTGTGGGCATATGGGTCGCGATCACAGGATCTTAGCGCCTTGGTCGAGGAGGGCAAACCCGCGGCCGGCGGGAATGATGAGGAGCCACGCGAGGTCGCCGATCACCAGCATGGCCATGCGCCGTGGCCGCGGTCCTCGTCGTCGTGGCGGGCCAGGCGGTCCCGGACGACACGCTAGCCCGTGCGCTGGAGGGAGGTCCGTGGACCGCCCACGCCGTGGCCAGGGCGCCGGGCGACCTCGCGGCCGCCATCCACGGCGCCACGGACCTGGCCCTCGGCCTGTAGGACGGCACCACTGCACCGGGGCGAGCACCGGCGCGAACCCGTGCCGTTCGCCGGCGTCCCTGAAGGATCGGGGTCGAATCGCCAGTGCGGCCGGTGGGCCGGGCCGGCTAGAATCGACCGCGTGAGCGAAGAGTCGGGGAGCGCGCCGATGGTGCCGGTCTCGTTGCAGGAGCCATTCCGCTCGGCGCTGGCGGCCGCCGCCGAGGCGTGGGCCGCCGACCTGGGCGATCGTCTGATGTCGCTCGTCCTCTTCGGATCCGTCGCGCGTCGGTGCGCCCGCGCGACGTCCGACATCGACCTTCTCGTGGTGGCGGAGGGTCTTCCGCACAGCCTGGCGGACCGGCGGCGGCCGCTGCTCGAGTCGTGGGAACGGGCCCGGGCGTCGCGAGGTCTGCCCCACGTCGAGTGGAACCTGGTCACGAAGTCGCCCCAGGAGGCGCGGGCGCGGAGCCCGCTCTACCTGGACATCGTGGAGGACGGGATCCTGATCCTCGACCGGCAGGGCTTCATGGGGGCGGTGCTCGCCGGGATGAGGGAGCGCATGCGCGCGCTGGGAAGCCGCCGGGTCCACCTCGCCAACGGCACCTGGTACTGGGACCTGAAGCCCGACTTCCGCTTCGGCGACGTGGTGGAGATATGACGAGCTCGCGCATGGGGCGGCTCTATGTGGACGAGGCGCGCGGCCGCATGGCGCTGGTCCGCGTCGCCCTCGAGAAGCAGCTCTGGGCCGCCACGGTACGCGAGGCCCAGGAGTGCGTCGAGCTCTTCCTGAAGGGCGCTCTCCGGCTGGTGGCCGTCGAGCCAGCGCGGACTCACGATGTCGCGGAAATTCTCCGGCGCCAGGCCACCCGGTTCCCGGAGTGGTTTCGGTCGGCCGTCGACGACCTGGCCACGATCTCGACCGAGCTGGCCGGAGATCGCGGCGTCGCCTTCTACGGGGACGAGCGCCAGGAGCTGGGGCCGCAGGAGCTGTTCGACGAGAAGGACGCTCGGCGGGCCATGCGAAACCTCGAGTTCGTCGCCCAGCTCTGCGAGCGTCTCCTGGCCGAGTCCGCCTGATCGGGCGCGCCAGGAAACTGCGCGAACCTGGCCTGGGTGCCGATCTCAGACC
>CAZWXA010000573.1:0-2287 GCA_964637755.1 uncultured bacterium
CGCGCAGCTCAAGGCGAAGACGGTGCGTGAGCTCCTGGGTACCACGTGGGGGCTGGCGGAGACCGGCGCGAGCGGGCCGACGGGCAACCGCTACGGCGACGCCGCCGGCCACGCCTGCCTCGCGGTGGCGGGGCCGGTCGAGCGGGCCGTCACCCTGGAGACGCGCCACGGCGACCGCGAGAAGAACATGTGGGCGTTCGCGAAGGCCGCGCTGGAGCTGCTGGAGGCCACGCTGCGATAGACCGTCGCCGCGCGTATGGCGCGCCGAAGCCGGGGTCGCAGTGGCCGAGGCGCGGGCGCATGCCGATCCCTCCGAGAAGAGCATCGTCGGGCCCACGGGCAAGGAGGGGGACCGGTGTAGAATGGTGCCGGAGGACACGCCGATGAAGAAGGCCGTCGCGGTGCTCGCGGTGCTCGTCTTGCTCCTTGGGACTGTCGTGCCGAGCGACGCCTGGGGACGCCATGGGGGTGGGCATGGCCGATTTCACGGTGGGTGCTGCTGGTGGTGGCCCGGCGCCATCATCGGAGGTCTCGTGCTCGGCGCCGCCGTTGCCGCCACGGCCTCCCCTTACTACTACGACCCGCCTCCCGTGGCGTACCGGTACTATTACGACCCGCCTCCCGTGGTGTACCAGCCGGCGCCTGTCTATGCGGCTCCTGCGGCGCCCCCACCGCCCGTCCAGCGGGAAGTGGTCTATCCAAACGGCAGGTACGTCCTCTACGGAGACGGCGTGAGCCAGGCCTGGCAATGGGTCTGGGTGCCGGCCGCCCCGCCTCCTCCACCACCTCCGGCCGCTCCGCGATGAGGTCGTGACCTTCACCGCGGTGTCCTGACCAGCGCGGCACGACCACCGAGAGGGGTCGACACGCTTCGCGGAACGCCTCGTAGCGTCGCGCCGTAATTGACAACCTCGCGGATCGCCGCGTAGTGTGGGGTCCCTGCGATGCTGATCCAGGGCGGCACCGTCGTCGATCCGGGACAGGGACCCGCTGCGGTGCGGGATGTTCGGCTCGCCGACGGGCGCGTGGCCGCCCTCGGCGAGAATCTGCGGCCGGTGCCGGGGGAAGAGGTCATCGACGCGCGGGGCCTCCTCGTCACGCCCGGCCTCATCGATCTCCACGTCCACGTCTACTACGGCGCTTCGCACTACGGCATCGAGCCGGATCCTCACTGTCTCGCCACCGGCACCACCACCGTCGTCGACGCGGGCTCGGCGGGGGCGCTCACGTTCACCGCCTTCCGCAAATACGTGATCGAGGTGGCGGAGACCCGCATCCTCCCGCTCCTCAACATCAGCGCCACCGGAATGCTGAGCGCGGAGGTTGGCGAGCTGGAAGACGTCCGCTTCATCGACCGGGCCAAGGCACTCCAGACCATCGAAGCCAACCGCGATCTCATCCACGGCGTGAAAGTGCGACTGTCGCGCCAGCAGGCCGGCGCCAACGCGCGAGTGGCGCTGACCGCGGCCGTTGAGACCGCGGCGGCGGCCCGACTGCCGCTCATGGTTCACGTGGGCGACACGCCGATTCCACTCGACGACATCCTGCGCGAGTTGCGCCCGGGCGATGTGATGACCCACTGCTTCCACGGGCGCGAGCAGGGCGTCCTCGACGATCGCGGCCGTGTTCGCGATGAGGCCCGGCGGGCGGTCGGCCGGGGGGTCATCTTCGACGTCGGCCACGGCGTCGGGAGCTTCACGTTCGCGGTGGCCCGTGCCGCCCTCGCTCAGGACCTCCGGCCCGGCACGATCTCGAGCGACCTCCACGCGTACAACGTGCAGGGGCCGGTGTTCGATCTCGCCACGACCATGACGAAGTTCCTGGCGCTCGGCCTCGGCCTCGACGAGGTGGTCCGCATGACCACGGCGGCGCCCGCGAAGGTGATCGGAAGCGCGGGCCGGCTCGGCACCCTCGCTCCCGGCGCCGCCGCCGACGTGACGATCCTCCGCCTGGAGCGCGGCCCCTTCGAGCTGACTGACGCCCGCGGCGAATGCATGCAGCACGGCGAGCGGCTGGTGCCAGTGCGCGTGGTCCGCAACGGCGTGGGTCGCGCCGCGGCGCTCCAGCACGCGCGCCCTCCCCGGCTCGCCGGCACGCGTCCCGGCGGATAGAGAAGAAGAGATGGCCACGGGCGAGCTGAGACCTGATCCGGGGAACAAACGCATCGATCACGACCCGTCCGCTCGGGGTGCGCGGGCACCCGTGCCGCCACGACGCCGACCATCGGCAGCTCGGCTCAGTACTCGGCGAGGCGGTCGTTCTCGCGGTAGTCCACCGGACAGTCGAT
>CAZWXA010000574.1:0-2277 GCA_964637755.1 uncultured bacterium
CCGATCATCTGGTCCGGCGGCACCGAGGGGCTCATGAGCCCCCACGCGACGATCTTCACCCGGGAGCCCGACCGCGGGCGGCCGACGGGCGAGAAGCGCTTCACGGTGGGGACGGCCTACACGCGTGACCTCCTGCCCGAGGAGTTCGGCACCGCGGTCCACGCCCGGGTGGCGGCGGACGGCGTGCGCGCCGCCATCGAGGATGCGGGCATCGAGTCGGCCGAGGACATCCGCTTCATCCAGATCAAGACCGGCGCCCTCACGACCGAGCGCATCGCCGAGGCCCGGACGCGAGGGCAGGCGGTGGTCACGACCGATACGTACAAGTCGATGGCGTACGCCCGCGCGGTGGCCGCCCTCGGCATCGGGGCGGCCACCGGGGAAATCCCGGCGGCCCGGCTCACCGACGACGTGATCGGTCACGACTTCTCGGTCTTCTCCAACGTGGCCTCCACCTCCTCCGGCGTCGAGCTGATGAACTGCGAGATCATCGCCCTCGGCAACTCCGCGCGGTCGACGAGCGACCTCGTGATCGCCCACTCCGTCATGCGAGACGCGATCGACGCGGAGGCCGTGCGCGAGGCCCTGAGACGCGCGGGGCTGTCCGTCGAGTGCGAGCTGGCGGAGCGGGACCGCGCGCGCCTGGTCAACGTCTTCGCCAAGTGCGAGCCCGATCCGTCGGGGGCCACGCGGGGCCGCCGCCACGTGATGTTCGAGGACGGCGACATCAACTACACCCGTCACATCCGCGGCGTGGTGAACGCGGTGGTCGCCTCGGTCACCGGGGACACGATGTGCTACGTCTCGGCCGGCGCGGAGCACCAGGGCCCGCCGAGCGGCGGCGTCGTCGCCGTGCTCGCCCGCGTGCGCTGAGAAGCCGGGGGCTCGCTTGACACGTCTCCGCTTGCTCGAATAGAGTCGGGCATCCCGCCGGGGGAGGTCCCAGAAGGGAGGGCCATGTGCCACGCGTCGTGAGGGGAGGGCTCATCCAGGCTTCCGTGGGCGAGGACGCGAGCGCGCCGCTCGATCACCTTCGGAAGCGCCTGATCGACAAGCACGTCGCGCTGATCGAGGCGGCGGCCGGGCAGGGCGTCCAGGTGCTCTGCCTGCAGGAGCTGTTCTACGGGCCCTACTTCCCCGCCGAGCAGAACACCAGGTGGTACTCGATGGTCGAGCGGATCCCCGACGGTCCCACGGTGGTGCTCATGCGGTCCCTCGCCCGGCAGCACGCGATGGTCATGGTCGTGCCCGTCTACGAGGAGGAGATGACCGGCCTCTACTACAACGCGGCCGCGGTCATCGACGCCGACGGGACCTACCTCGGCAAGTACCGGAAGAACCACCTGCCGCACTGCCCCCCGGGCTTCTGGGAGAAGTTCTACTTCCGGCCGGGCAACCTGGGCTATCCCGTCTTCCAGACGCGGGTCGGGACGATCGGCGTCTACATCTGCTACGACCGCCACTTCCCCGAGGGAGCGCGCGCGCTCGGGCTCGCCGGGGCGGAGATCGTCTTCAACCCGTCGGCGACGGTCGCCGGCCTCTCCGAGTACCTGTGGGAGCTGGAGCAGCCCGCGCACGCCGTCGCCAACGGCTACTTCGTGGGGGCCATCAATCGCGTGGGCCACGAGCAGCCGTGGGACATCGGCGAGTTCTACGGGAAGAGCTACTTCTGCGATCCGCGCGGCAAGATCGTCGCCCAGGCCTCCCGCGACCGGGACGAGGTCGTGGTCGCCGACCTCGACCTCGACCAGATCCTCGAGGTGCGCAACGTGTGGCAGTTCTACCGCGATCGGCGGCCGGAGACCTACGGGCCGCTCACCGCGCCGTAGCCCGGCCCGTGAGGGAGTGAGCGCTCTGGCGCCACGCGGCGCCAGGTCTTCCTCAGGCTGCGGTTTCCGGGGTCGCTGCCGTATCTCTTCACCGCGCTCCGGATCTCGGCCACCGCGCCAGAGCGGGAGACGGTGAGGCAGGCCAAGCAGGGCTACGGCAGGAGATCGGCGACCCGGATCCGGGCAGCGGGGACAGGGAGGGGGGACACGCTGTCGCTGGTGCCCAGCACCTCGACGGCGCGGTAGTCCCACCCGTAGGGAGCCGATGGCGAAGGGACGGGGTCGCGCCGGATTTCCAGTACGCGGTCGATCAGGTTGACGATCCAGTACTCCGGGCGGCCGGCGCGGGCGTAGAGGCTCGATTTGTGCCCGCGATCGAAGGCGAGGCTCGCCAGCGCGACCTCCACGACGAGCACGGGATCGGCAGGGTGCGCGTCGATGTAGTCGC
>CAZWXA010000575.1:0-2276 GCA_964637755.1 uncultured bacterium
GCGATGAGCTTCGAGCAGATTCGCTACGACGTGGACGACGGGGTGTGCACGGTGACGCTCCACCGCCCCGAGAAGCTCAACGCCCTCACGGGGACGATGCTCGCCGAGCTGATCGAGGCCTTCGATCGCGCGGACGCCGACGACGGCGTCCGCGCGGTCATCGTCACGGGCGCGGGGCGGGCGTTCTGCGCGGGCGCCGACCTCAGCGCGGGCGGCGCCACCTTCGACGGGACCGCGCGCCCCGACGCGGAGCCGCCGGAGCAGCATCGCGACGGTGGCGGGCTCCTGTCCCTCCGGGTCTTCGACCTGAAGAAGCCGGTGATCGCCGCCATCAACGGACCGGCCGTCGGGTTCGGGATCACCATGACGCTGCCCATGGACATCCGGATCGCATCGACGGACGCCCGGATCGGGTTCGTGTTCTCGCGCCGCGGGGTGGTCCCCGAGGCGTGCAGCACCTGGTTCCTGCCGCGGCTCGTCGGGATCAGCCAGGCGACCGAGTGGGTCTTCACGGGACGTGTCTTTCCGGCCGAGGAGGCGCTCCAGGGACGGCTGGTGAGCCGCGTGGTGGCCCCGGAGGCCCTGCTGCCCGCGGCCCGCGCGGTCGCCGTCGAGATCGCGCGGAACACGTCGCCGGTCTCGGTGGCCCTCGCGCGGCAGATGCTGTGGAAGCTGCTGGGCGCCGGCCACCCGATGGAGGCGCACCGCCTGGACTCCCTCGGCATGGCCTGGACCGGCCGCTCCCCCGACGCCTACGAGGGGGTCACGTCGTTCCTCGAGAAGCGCCCGCCCCGCTTCACCTCGCGCCCCAGTGCCGACATGCCGCCGTTCTACCCCTGGTGGCCTCCGTCCGGACTGCGGTAGAGTCCACTCCATGACGCCGCTCTCGGTCTACCTCCCGTTCAACCGCGATTGCCTGCGCGGCGCCTTCGTCCCCGCGAAGCAGGCGACGGTGCCGCCCGAGCCGCGGGGTCACTGGCTGATCGTCCAGGACCAGAGCCTCCTCGTCGTCCCCGAAGGGAATGCCCTCCGACTGCCCCTCGGGGAACTCCCCGCCGCCCTCGAGGGGAACCTCGATCGCCCGCTCTGGCTCGGGACGTTCAACGGGACGCCGTGCTGGGTGGCGTCGCTGCCGAAGGACGCGCCCGTGCCCGGAGGATTCCGCGCCGAGACGCTGATCCCCATGCGCGGCACGTGCCTGCCGGACGACCTCCTCTCGCTCGGCGGCATGGCGATGCAGGCCCTCCACTGGGAGAGCACGAGCGGCCACTGCCCGCGCTGCGGCGACCCGACGGAGCGGATCGCCGGCGAGTGGGGCAAGCGCTGCCGGCGCTGCGGATACGAGCACTACCCGCACCTGCATCCCGCCGTGATCATCCTGGTCAAGGACGGGGACCGCTGCCTCCTCGCCCGGAAGGCCATCTGGGCGCCGGGCCGATACGCCCTCGTGGCGGGGTTCGTCGACAACGGCGAATCGCTGGAGGGCACGGTGGCGCGGGAGGTCAAGGAAGAGGTCGGCGTCGACGTGAAGGACATCCGCTACGTCGGGAGCCAGAACTGGCCGTTCCCGAGCCAGCTGATGGTGGGCTTCGTCGCCGCCTACGCCGGCGGCGAGGTCACGATCGACCGCGAGGAGCTGGAGGACGCGCGCTGGTTCCCCTGCGACCAGCTCCCCGCCGGCCCCTCGCGCCACAGCATCGCCGGGTTCATCCTCGACCACTACGCGCGGGCGTAGCCGGCCCGTTGTCCGTCGGGGGTCCTGACACCCGCCGGGCCAGGCGCGAGTACCGCCGACGCGCGCGCCGTCACCCCGCCGCGTTCCTGATCAGCCGCGCGTAGAACCCGATCACCTCGGCGTAGCTCGCCACGGCGATGCGCTCGTTGACGCCGTGGAGCCGGCCCAGGTCCTCGCGCGTGAGCCGGAGCGGCAGGAAGCGATAGGCGGCCTCGGCCACTGAAAGGTAATGGCGGCTGTCGGTGCCGGCGACCATGAGCCCCGGGGCCACCACGGCGTCCGGGAAGACCTCGCGGATAGTCGCCGCCACGGCGCGATAGCCCGGCGACCGCGTCGGCGACACCGGGCCCGGCTCCACGGCCAGGAGCGGCGTGACGGCGACCTGGGCATCGCCCACCGCCCGGCGCACGCCGGCGGTGACCCCGGCCACGCTCTCGCCGGGCAGGATGCGCAGGTTCACCCGCGCCCTGGCCTCGGTGGGCAGGGCATTGTCCTTCTCGCCCGCCCGCAGCACGGTGACGGCCGCGGTGGTCCGGATCGC
>CAZWXA010000576.1:0-2275 GCA_964637755.1 uncultured bacterium
CCGAGCCGGCGCACCACCTCGATGGTGAACCGTTCCGCAAGCCGTCCCATCTGGACGGTTTCCTCGGTGAGGTCCACCTCTCCCAGCGATCGCGCGCCCGCCACGTCGTACACGGTGGCCTTGAGCTGGACCGAGTCGCGCCCTTTTTGCAGCAGGGTGCCTGAGACCGCCGACGCGGCGCCGGTCCGGCGACCCAGGTCCCCCATACTGCGCTGGTCGCCGCCGCCCTTCCAGCTGCGATTGATCACGGTCATCGAGACGGTGCGCAGCGGTCCGGCGCCATCGAGATTGCGGGAGACCACCTCGGCGAGCCCTTCCCGCCAGATGGCGAGCTGCGGCTCGGGCGTGGCGAATGGAGCCACGGCGACGAGGTCCTCGTCGAGCGGCGCAGCCGCGCCTCCGCCGCCGAAGCGGACCCAGGCCAGCCATGCCGCGACGGCGACCGCGCCGATGCCGGCCCACCTGCGCCATGCAAACCGGGCTGCTCGTCCCGGGATCGGCCCGTGACTCGTAGCGGCGTTCGGCCCCGCTGCCGCCGCGACGAACGCGGCCACCGACGGAAATCGATCGGCGGGTTCCTTCGCCAGCGCGCGAGTGATCGCCGCCGACGTCGCTTCCGGAATCTCCGATTGCAGCGATGAGGCGTCCGGGGGCGCCG
The DNA here is from genome assembly GCA_964637755.1 of uncultured bacterium. Taxonomy (GTDB): domain Bacteria; phylum Methylomirabilota; class Methylomirabilia; order Rokubacteriales; family CSP1-6; genus AR9. Next base: position 659 of record CAZWXA010000576.1, read on the forward strand.
CGGTGATATGCTGAGCGACCAGGGCGTGGAGGAAGGTGCCCTCATAGGGGCGCCGGCCCGTGAGCATCTCGAACAGGACGCACGCCAGGCTGTACTGATCGGCGGACGCGGACACGTTGCCCGACCCCAGCGCCTGTTCAGGGCTCATGTACGACGGGGTGCCCAGTCCGATGCCTTCGCCGGTGAGATCGAGCGAGGCCGGTGTCCGCGCGAGCGCACGGGCGAGACCGAAGTCGGCGACCACGGCAACGCCACCGGACAGAAGCACGTTGCCCGGCTTGATGTCGCGATGCACCAGGCCGTGATCGTGGGCGTGCTGCAGCGCGGCGGCAATCTGCCGCGTGAGGCGCAAGGCTTCGTCGAAGGGAAGCCTCCCTTCGCGCTGAAGCCGGTCGGCGAGGGACTCCCCCTCGATGTACGGCATCACATAGTAGAGGAGCCCTTGCTCGGACCCCGAGTCGAAAACCGGCAGGATGTTGGGGTGGGTGAGCCCCGCGGCGATGAGGATCTCGCGCAGGAAGCGGTCGGAGCTGACGCTGTTGGCGAGCTCCTCGCGGAGGACCTTGACCGCGACGGAGCGCTCGTGCTTGACGTCGCGTGCGAGGAAGACCGTCGCCTGGCCGCCGGCGCCAATGGTCTCCCCAATGACGTAGCGGTCGCCGAGGGCGGCGGAGACGCGGGACGCAAGTGTACCGGGGGACGGAGAGTCATGAGGCGGGGACGTCATGCCGCCGATGGTTCCATAGGGACCAGGTGCCTCCAATCGCCGCCTGGCGGATCGCGCTTCGGCTGGGAGGACCTGCCCGAGCCGCCGCCCACCTCCTGAAATCTAACCGGCGGCGGCTGAGGTGCTTAGGCCCTCCAAGACGGGGCGCATGATGCTGTTGATCACTGCGCCCCTGGTGATCGGCTGCGGAACGGGGGAGTTTTCCATCGGACCGGTCCTCGCATCCGCCCACGATGAGTCAAGCCGGACCGGCTATTTCACCGTCTCGAGCGGGACCGGGAGCGAGTTGCTTGCGGTAAGTTTCGTCAGCAATGGGATCGAGTGGCGGACGCCCGGGGACCGCTGGACGTGCAGGGCTTGAGCGCCCTTCCGTTCTCGGGAGATGTCGCTGCAGTCATCAAGATGGGACGGCGTGGGGAACGAGTACCTCCAGCATTCTCATTCCGGATCCGGGTGACCTGCACACCCTTGATTCGATCACTCCTCCTCCACCGTACGAGGATCCGTTTCTACCGGTCGAGTCTCCCGGTGGCGACCTCCTCTTCACCGGCAACTACGCCAACATCTACGTGTACTCGCGGCAGCAGAAGAGAGTTCTCGTTGCGACCGAGCGACCGGGACGTCGTCCACCGAGCCTCTCTACGACGCCCAACCCGCCAGGTGCTGGTGATCCAGGCCACGACTTTCCAGGTGGTCAGAGCCATTCCCCTCTACGACTGGGGGTTCGTGAAGCTGTTCCCGCTGCATTGAGCGGGCGTGTGCCGGTGCACTACTCCCCCCTGAGGACGCGCACCGGGTCGACCCGGAGCGCCATGCGCGCCGGGACGATCGCGGGATGTCGGACGCCGGCGGCAACAACGAGCGGCTGGTCTTCATCTTCGACGGACGGA
>CAZWXA010000577.1:0-2273 GCA_964637755.1 uncultured bacterium
CGTCTCGGTCTTCCGCAACGTCGGCGACATCGGGTTCATGGGCGCGGCGTTCGGACTGGCGGGCCGCCTCGCCGGCACGGTCGCCGGCTGGAGCGCCGAGGCAGGCGCGGCCGAGGCTGCGGGCGGCGCGGCCGACGCGGGCCTGCCCGCCGTCGAGGGAACCGCCGCCCAGAGCGGCGCCTCGTACGTCGCCGCCCACACGATCAACTTCGCCCGGTATGTCTACGGCGCGTTCAACCCCCTCGCCCACGGGGCGGGGGTGGTGATCACGCAGTCCACTATCGAGGTGCTCGTCGAGGCGGGCTTGCCGGTGGCGGGGCAGAAGTACGAGGCGTTGCTGCAGCAGTTCGCGTACGCCCTCCACGCCGCCGCCACGCCGTGGCTCTCGGCCAAGGTCGGGGCGGTCCGCGAGCGCGTGAAGAAGGGCCTCGAGGCCGAGCGGCTCCGGTACGCCGACCTCGACGCCAAGGCCTACGCCGCCGAGGTGCTGAACCGGTCGCTCCTGCGCGCGGTCGAGGGGGTATTGAGCTTCAAGGAGCGCCTCGACCGGACCCGGGACCCCGTGATCGGCGAGTCCGTCGAGCGGCAGTCGGGCGAGAGCAAGCAGATGACCCGCGCCTGGCTGACCATGGAGTGGCTCGGCGAGCATGCGCGGCAGTTCCAGGAGTCCCTGGCGAAGATCCTGAAGGAGCCCGCCACGCTGAAGCGGTTCGTCGCGCTGCAGCGCATGCTGAAGGCCCGCATCCGCCCGCCCACCATGGAGTACTACGAGCGGGTGCTGAAGGAGAATCCCGCCGCCCTGTTCGACCCGGTCATGGGGCTCGACATCGAGACCCTCCGCGCCGAGTTCAAGGACCTGCGGAAGCGGACGGGCCCCGAGGACCAGGCGCGGCTCAAGACGATCGAGGAGAAGATCGACCAGGAGCGGCACACGCGCTTCCTCACCGCCATGGGCGAGTTCCTGGCGCGGCACGGCGGGCAGATCGAGGGGATCATCCTGAACGGCACCACGCCGGGGAACCCCGAGTACAAGGGGATCTTCAGCGACAAGGACTTCACCATAATCACCCGCGCCGGCACGAACCCGGAGACGATCCGGAAGGGGGCCAACGAGGCGTTCGAGAAGCACGGGGTGATCCTGAACGCCAAGGGCCGGCCGCCGAGCGCCGACATCGAGGCGATGATCCAGGAGTTCCTGCCCGGCGAGGTCCGCGAGATCGCCACCTGGAAGGACTTCGAGCAGTGGGCGCTCGTGCTCTCCAACGACCCCACGCGGTACCTGAGCGCCGGCGGCGCCGAGTGGGTCGGCCTCTACAACTACCTGAACGGCGGCACGCTCAGCTCCGACGGCGCCCGAGCCATCGTGGACGTGCAGCCCGACGGCAGGCTCCTGCCGAGGCCGCCGATGCACCCCATGCTGGCCCACGGGCTCGTGCTCGACAACGCGCGCTTCGACAAGCTCCAGACGGCGTCCTCGATCCCCGAGGCCCGGACGCTGGCCGAGCTGCTGGGCGCACGGGCCAAGTACGTCCTCCGCTGCGTCGACGCCCTCATCTGGGCCAGGGCGCCCGGCCTGCTGGACGCGCGGACGCCGCAGGCCGCGCAGGAGAAGGGTTACCACGGCCTGCTCGCGGGGGAAGCGGAACAGCTCACCCGGGGCAACCCGCCGCTGCTGAGCCCAGAGGAATTCAGGACGGTCAAGCTCCTGGTGGACCTGAAGGGCGGCACGTCGATCTTCCAGGCCCTCCAGATCGACCCGAAGGCGGTCGACGCCAACCGGGCCCGGCTCGAGGCAGAGTGGAACCGCATGAACGCCCTGATGCAGCGGGCCTACGGCGAGACCCGGGAGGTCTACCTCCACTGGCTCGAGCGCTTCGCCGATGCCCAGGGCAAGGACGCCAGGCACGCCGAGCTGCTCTTCACCTTCGCGTTCCGGAACTGGAACACGGCGCGGCAGGTCAACGACGCCGCGCATCCGGACAAGCTCGCCCTGCTGACGGGGCAGGCGCAGGGCGACCCGCTCAAGGGCATCAAGCAGGTGGACATGGAGATCATCGGGCTCGGGAGCCGGCTCGACCAGCTCCCGCCAAAGCTCGTCGCCATGGCGGCGGCGTCAGAGGGAGGACCACCACCGAGCGACCAGCGAGGAGCCAGCGGGCAGCCGGACACACGCGCCGGGCCCGCTGCGCCCGGGCAGCCGGGCGGCCCGGAGTCCGCGTCCGGGGCGAGTGGCGGCGGCGTGAAGCCCCCGTCGGGAGCCGAGGTCGCCGCCG
>CAZWXA010000578.1:0-2263 GCA_964637755.1 uncultured bacterium
GGCGCCATGCGCGGGCACACCTTGCCGCGGCGGCCGCTCTGCGGAGAGGACGCGCGGGATTAGCGCGCCGGCCGGAGCGGATGTCGCTCGAGTCGCGGCAGGCGGCGCGGCGCCGCCTGTTCGGTCGTGACCAGCGCTACCGCTCGAGAACGTCGGTGCCGACCCCGTCTTCTCCGCGACACCGCCCACCGGGTGGCGGAGGCGCTGGGCGTCCGGTCGAATCGAGGTCGGGCGGTGTGCCGCGGAGCGAAGAGAGCGCTGAGCGATCGGGCAGGAGCCTGACCGATTCAGTAGCCTGGCCGATTCAGTAGCCTGGCCGATTCTTGACTCGTGCTCGTCACCCGGATCGACAGCAGGGCGATCGCGCCCGCTCGCGTCGGATGATCGACCCCGCGAGCGCGACAGTGGCCCATGGTCGTCCTCCCCTCCCCGTCCTCAGAAATCCGGGATCGGCGGCGGGATCGGCGGGCGAGGCAGCCTCTCGACGGCGAGGCGCGACAGGGCGTTCGCGTTGATCTCGGTGAGCCACACCCTGCCGGCGCGGTCGATCGCGATGTCGAAGGCCCCCGTGGCCACGTTCAGGGGCTCCCGTGACGGCGAGACGACGTAGGCCCCGAACGTCTCCCGTGAGGCGTCAAAGGTGCCGAGCACCCCACCGAAGCCCGTGAAGTACAGGGTCCGCCCGCGCTTGACCACCCAGTGCGGGTCGATGGTGAACTTCGCGCCGGGCAGGGGCCAGCTCGTGAAGGAGCGGCCGCCGCGATCGTAGCGGTGAAGGGTGGGATTGTGCTGGTCGATCACCCACGCTCGGCTGGCGCTCTCGGCAAAGACCCCGTGGGGCTTCAAGCCATCCGGGATCGGCTCGACGAGCACGTCCCTGATGATGCCGCCCCGGATGAGCCCTCTCCGGGCTAACCAGCCGAGCCTGACCAGATCGGTCCCGCAGGTGCACCAGACGCCACCGCCCGGATCGATGGAGATGCCCAGGGCCGCAATGCCGCCCAGACCGAGCGACGCCTCGGGGGTCACGTACTGCCGCACGAAGGCGCCCCGCTCGGGGTCGAGCGAGATCACCCCGACGCCAGTGTCGGTGAACCAGACGGTCCCTCGTGAGTCCACCGCGATGTCGTGGGGTTCCGCGGCGATCTCCGCCGGAATCGCGAATTCCTCGAACTCCTCCGTGTCCTGGTCGAAGCTGAGGATCGACGCGCCGTCCTCGCCAGACGCGGTGACCCAGACCTTGCCGTGCCTGTCGACCGTCACGAAGCGCGGCGTCCCGCTGCCGTCGGGCAAGGGGAACTGCCGGGGCTCGCACTCGCTGTCCTCGGCGCAGGCACTCGCGTCCACCACGCCGATGGATGGCGGATCGCCCTGCAGGGTCAGCCAGATCTGACCGAAGGCGTCGGTGGCCAGGCTCTGGGGCCGCGCCGGCATCTCCGCCTGGACGAGCCGGCGCAGCGCGAACGCCTGTCCGAGGGCCGTGCCGACACCGGAGAGGAGCAGGAGGGCACCGAGGAGCAGCGCCGTCACACGCCGGGGGTGCTGGGCCATGGGGAGCTCCTTTCGTGTGTGCGCATGAGTAACAACGATCGGCGGCGGACGCAATGATGCGTCCGAGCCATTTCCTCCCCGCAGGCTGAGGAGGGGCTGACCGCCGCGTACGGCGGGCCCCGGTGGGGCTCAGGGCCTCACGGGTTCGGCGTGAGGATGGAACCCGCGCTCCACGCCGTTGTGCACGTCATGGGGGCGGGGGCCAAGCCGCGGGGGAGCGAGGGCCCAGTCAAGACCCTAAAGGAGCTTGTGCACGTAGGTGGCGGCTGGCTATCAGGCAGGCTAGCCCCCGAACGGCTCGAGGTCGAATCGCACGGAGCGGCGTAGCAACTCGAAGTCCCTCACGTTGTCCGTGACAATCGAGACGCCGATCTGTCGCGCTGAGAGGGCGATGAGCGCATCGTTCCACAGGCTCGCGATCTTGGCTCGCAGCCCGGGCTCGCGCCGTCTCATTTCCCCCATGACATCGCCGGCGAGGTTCCAGGATCGCGCATCCGGGGTTACGACTCGCCCCAGGCGGTCGAACTGATCGAGCAACTCGAGCACGGCCAGCCGCCCGGTCTGATCCGTGGCCCCCGCCCGCAGCTCCGCCGAGACGACCGAAGCAAGAAAGGTCCGCGGCGCTCTTTGGCGAATCCGAGCGAATGCGCTCAGAATGGCGGTGAGCTCCTCGTACGGGCGCCAGCAGGGCAATCCCGCCAGGCCCGCCCGC
>CAZWXA010000579.1:0-2260 GCA_964637755.1 uncultured bacterium
TCACCGGCCGCACGGCCTCGCCGCCGATCTTCGAGGTGCTCGCCCACCTCGGCCAGGCCGAAACCCTTGCCCGCCTTCGGAGCGCCGTGCGAGCCTGCCCGTGAGGCTTCTCATGGCGCGCCACGGCCAGACGGAGTGGAACGCGGTCCGCCGCCTCCAGGGCGCGAGCGATGTGGCCCTGTCCGACCTGGGACGCCGCCAGGCGGAGGCGCTCGGCCGGGCCACCCGGGGCCGGCGGCTGGCGGCCGCGTACTCGAGCCCGCTGCGCCGCGCGGTGGAGACGGCGGAGATCGCCCTCCAGGGTCGCGACGTCCCGCTCACGATCGTGCCGGAGCTGGCCGAGCTGGGGCTCGGGGAGTGGGAGGGGTACATGGTCGACGAGATCCGCGCCCGGGACGGCGATCCGTACCGGCGCTGGACCCAGGCGCCGCTCGATCACCCCCCACCGGGTGGCGAGACCCTCCTCGACGTCCTCGCGCGAGTGCAGAGCGCCGTCGACCGGATCGGCCACATCCATGCCGGTGCCGGCGACGGCCTCGGAGGCGATCCCGGCGACGTGCTGATCGTCGCCCACGGCGGTGTGATCAGCGTGTACGCCTGCCACCTGCTCGGTCTCTCCCTCAACGCCCTCTGGCGCCTGCGGGTCGACAACGCCTCGCTGACGATCGTCGTCCCGCCCCGGCTGGTCTCGATCAACGACACCACGCACCTTGTCGACGACGCCGCCCGTGTCGACCGGTAGGGAACGCCGCCCACGCTAGCGAAGCTCGTCCCGGAGCCGGCCCCTCGGCGTGACGGGTCATGGGGCTCACGCGCGATGCCAGGGCGTGAGAGCCAGGGGGCCGCCGATGCGCGAGAGGTGCGAGAGAGCCCGTGCGGCCCGTGCCGGCGCGCACCCGTTCATGAACAACTCGGACACGCGATGAGCGAGCGGCCCTGGGCGACGGGTGCACTCCCGGGCGGCAACCGCCCGGCGCGGTCTCGCCCGTGATCGTCGCCCTGTTCGGCGGGGTGGCGCTGCTCCTCTACGGCATCCGGCTCGCCGGCGAGGCGCTCCAGCGGGCCGCGGGTGGGCGGCTGCGCACCCTCCTCACCGGGCTGACGCGCAACCGCCTGACCGCGGTCGCCTCGGGCGCGGCGGTCACCGCCATCATCCAGTCCTCGTCCGCCACCACCGTGATGCTGATCGGCTTCGTCGCCGCCGGGCTGATGACGTTTCCGCAGACGCTCGGGATCATCCTCGGCGCGGACCTCGGCACGACCTTCACCGTCCAGCTTCTCGCCTTCAGGATCACCGACTACTCACCGCTCCTGGTCGGGGCCGGCTTCACCGTGATGTTCGTCGGGCACCGGAGAATGGTGAAGGACGTCGGCCAGGCCATCCTGGGGTTCGGACTGCTGTTCCTCGGGCTCAAGCTCATCCTGGACGGGGTCGCGCCGCTCCGGCAGAGCGAGCTGGCTCTCGAGGTGCTCGCGGCGCTCGCGGCGAACCCGATGGCGGGGCTGCTCGCGGGGGCGGGCTTCAGCGCGGCCGTCGCGTCATCCGCCGCGGCGATCGGCGTGGCCATCGCGCTCTCGGGCGACGGGCTCTTGCCTCTCCCGGCGGCCGTGGCGATCGTGCTCGGCGCCAACGTCGGGACCTGCGCGACCGCGCTGGCCGCGTCGATCGGGGCCAACGCCGGCGCCAAGCGGGTGGCGGTGGCGCACATCGCGTTCAAGGTGCTCGGCGTGACGCTCATCTTCCCGTTCATCGGGCCCTTCGCGCGATGGGTCGCCACCACCGCCGCGGATCCGGGGAGGCAGATCGCCAACGCCCACACCCTCTTCAATCTCGGCGTGACCCTCGTGTTCCTCCCGTTCATGTCCTGGGCGGCCCGGGCGGTGCAGGCCCTCGTCCCCGACACCCTCGAGGCCGACAACCCCTTCCGGACCCGCTACCTGGACGAGCGCTCCCTCGATCATCCCGCCCTCGCGCTCGGCCAGGCGACCCGCGAGGCGCTGCGGATGGCCGACGTCGTCCAGAGCATGTTCCGCGACGCGATCACGGTGTTTCGCCTCAACGACCCCGATCTCCTGGAGGAGGTCGAGCGGCGCGACGACCAGGCGGACTCGCTCGAGCACGAGATCAAGTTCTTCCTCGTGCGGCTGCGCCGGGAGACGATGGCACCCGACCTCGCCCGCAAGGAGATCGCGCTCCTCTCGCTGATCGGCAACCTCGAGAACATCGGCGACATCATCGACAAGAACCTCATGGAGCTGG
>CAZWXA010000580.1:0-2256 GCA_964637755.1 uncultured bacterium
GCATCACGATCACGCGACCGGGCTGACGACGAACCCTCCTCGTCCAGGCGATCCTCTACCGGAACCCCGACAAGCTGACCACCGAGGAAGACGGGCGCCGCGACGCCGGGCGGCTGGGCGGCGCGATACGAGCGGTTGACGCTCGCGGAGGCTCGGGCTACGCTCCGCCCATCGCCGGGCGGCCGCGCAGCGGTCCCCCAAGGAGGGCGCTCATGCACGTCGGAATGGCGGTGGTCTTCCAGAACCCGAAGAAGGCCCGCGCCGACCTCGAGGTCTACGGCAACGAGCTCAGGCTCGCCGACCTCGCCGAGCCGCTGGGCTTCGGTTCGGTGTGGTCGGTCGAGCACCACTTCACCGACTACACGATGTGCCCGGACGTGCTGCAGTTCCTCACCTACATGGCGGGACGCACCCAGCGCATCCAGCTCGGGTCGATGGTGGTGGTGCTCCCCTGGCACGATCCCCTGCGCGTGGCCGAAGAAGTTTCGATGCTCGACAACATCTCGGGCGGTCGCCTCATCCTCGGCCTCGGCCGCGGCGCCGGCAGGGTGGAGTTCGACGGCTTCCGCCAGTCGATGGACGACTCGCGCCAGCGCTTCGTCGAGTCGGCCGAGATGCTGCTGCGCGGCCTCGAGCAGGGGTACTGCGAGTACGACGGCACGTTCGTCAAGCAGCCGCGGGCCCCCATCCGTCCGGCACCGTTCAAGACGTTCCGCGGTCGCACCTACGCGGCGGCCGTCTCGCCCGACTCGATGCCGGTCGTCGCCAGGCTCGGCGCCGGGCTCCTGATCATCCCGCAGAAACCGTGGAAGGAGGTCGCCAGGGAGCTCGACACGTACCGGGCGATCTACCGTGAACTCAACGACGCCGAGGCGCCGCCGCCCGTCGCGGCCGGCTGGACGTTCTGCGACACCGACGCCGGGCGCGCGCGCGAGATGGCGCGCCGGTGGATCGGCGGCTACTACGAGACGGTGCTCGATCACTACCAGTTCGCGGGCGATCACCTCACCCGAACCAAGGGCTACGAGTACTACGGCAAGATGAGCGAGAAGATCGCCCAGTACGGGACCGACAAGGTGATCGACTTCTTCACCGACCTGCAGGTGTACGGCACGCCCGAGCAGTGCTTCGAGAAGATTCTCGACGTGCGCAACCGCGTCGGCAACAGCCACTTCGTCGGCGTCTTCAGCTACGCCGGGATGCCCTATGACGAGGCCGAGCGCAACCTGCGCCTCTTCGCCGCCGAGGTGATGCCGGCCCTCAAGACGCTCGGCCCGGCGCCCGGAGCCGCACCGCCCGAGTCCCAGCCCGCCGGCCTCGCCGCGCTCGGCTTCTGACCCGGAGTGCAGGGTGTGGCCCGCGAGGCTCGATCGTGACAGGATGGGGCCCTGCGGCGCCGGGGTGAACGGCCAGGCGTCTGAACTCGGAACAGTCGACGCGATACGGAGGGACGGATGACGGATCTGGCGGCGGTCAAGGCCCAGCAGCAGCAGGCCTGGGCGACGGGCGACTACGCGATGGTCGGGACGTCCATCTACATCACCGGCGAGCTCCTCTGCGAGGCCGTCGATCTCCACTCCGGCCAGACGGTGCTCGACGTGGCCACGGGAAGCGGCAACACGGCGCTCGCGGCCGCGCGGCGCTTCTGCGACGTGACCGGCATCGACTACGTGCCGGCCCTGCTCGAGCGCGCGCGGGAGCGGGTCGCGGCCGAGCGGCTGCGCGCGACCTTTTGCGAGGGTGACGCCGAGAACATCCCGTTCCCCGATTCCTCCTTCGACGCCGTGCTGTCGACCTTCGGGGTGATGTTCGCCCCGGACCAGGAACGAGCGGCGGGCGAGCTGCTCCGCGTCTGCCGGCCCGGCGGGAAGATCGGCCTCGCGTGCTGGACGCCGGATGGCTTCCCGGGCCAGATGTTCCGGACCACGGCCCAGCACGTTCCGCCGCCGCCCGGGCTGAATCCGCCGGTCCTGTGGGGCACCGAGGCGCGGCCGCGGGAGCTCTTCGGCGAGGGCGTCGCATCGCTCCAGGCGACCCGGCGGACCTGCGTCTTCCGGTGGCCGTCTCCCCGGTACTGGCTCGACTTCATGCGAACGCACTTCGGCCCCATGCAGCGCGCGTTCGACCGGCTGGACGCGGCAGGACAGGCGCGCCTGTCGCACGACCTCCTGGCGCTCGTCGAGCGCTTCAACCGCTCGGGCGACGGCACGATGGCGGTTCCCAGCGACTACCTGGAGACGATCGCGATCCGTCGCT
>CAZWXA010000581.1:0-319 GCA_964637755.1 uncultured bacterium
AGCAACATGGTGGCCGCCACGGGCCAGGCTGAAGTACGATGGACCACCACGAGCGGCGACCCCTGGGCCCCCGTCAGGAGGAACGGACGATGCCATACGACCTGGTGATCAAGAACGGTACGGTGATCGACGGATCCGGCTTGCCCCGGTATCGTGCCGACGTGGCCGTGCGGCACGGCCGCATCGTGTCGATCGGCCGCATTCGCGAGGGCGCCCGCGAGGTGATCGACGCCGACGGCCAGGTGGTGGCGCCCGGCTTCGTGGACGGGCATACGCACATGGACGCGCAGATCTTCTGGGACCCGCTCGGCACCTCGTC
>CAZWXA010000581.1:329-2254 GCA_964637755.1 uncultured bacterium
TGGCACGGCATCACCAGCGTCGTCATGGGCAACTGCGGGTTCACGCTCGCGCCCTGCGCAGCGGCCGACAAGCACATGGTCGTGCGCAACCTCCAGAGAGCCGAGGACATCCCGCCCCAGGCCATGGAGGCGGGGATCGAGTGGCGCTGGACCACCTTCCCCGAGTTCCTCGACTGCCTCGAGTCCCTGCCCAAGGGCATCAACTACTCCGGCTACATCGGCCACTCGGCCCTGCGCACCTACGTGATGGGCGAGCGGGCGTTCGAGAAGCCGGCCGGCGAGGACGATCTGCGGGCGATGGAGCGCGAGCTGCGCGACGCGATGCGCGCCGGCGCCATGGGGTTCACCACCTCGCGCTCGCCGTCCCACGAGACGCCCGAGGGACGGCCGGTCGCCAGCCGCTTCGCCACCTGGGACGAGGTGCGGCGGCTCGTCGGCGTCATGGGCGAGCTCAACGCGGGCATCTTCGAGCTGGCCGGCGAGGGCGTGGACCGCACCGCCGGCCACCCGGGACTGCGCGACTATCACGTCCGCCTGCGCGACCTGGCCGTGGAGACCGGCCGGCCCGTCACCTTCGGGGTGTTCAGCCGGCGCGGCGTGCCGGATGTCTGGCGCCAGTACCTGGCCCTGCTCGACGAGACCGCCGCCGCCGGCGGGCGCATGTTCGCCCAGGTCCACAGCCGGTCGCTGAGCGCGCTGCTCTCGTTCAAGACCCAGCTCCCGTTCGACCGCTTGCCGGTGTGGAAGGAGCTGCGCGCGCGCCCGCTCGCCGAGCAGCGGCAGGCGCTCCGCGATCCGGACCTGCGCCGCCGGCTGATCGAGGCCGCGGGCGGGCGCTCCGACCGGCGCGCCGTCGGCACGGAGGCCCGGGATGCCGACTACGACTGGATCCTCGTCTTCGACACCGTCGAGGGGCCCCACCGCACGGTGGCCGAGGTCGCGCGCGAGCGCGGCCAGCATCCTGCCGAGACCATGATCGACCTCGCGCTCGAGAAGGACCTGGACCTGTTCTTCCTCCAGCCCGTCGCCAACGAGGACCAGGACGCAGCCCTCGAGCTGATGCGGCACCCGCGCGCCGTCACGACGTTCTCGGACTCGGGCGCCCACGTCTCGCAGCTCATGGACGCGTCCCTGCAGACGCACGTGCTCAGCCACTGGGTGCGCGCCAGGCAGGCGTTCACGCTCGAGCAGGCGGTGCACATGCTGACCTTCGTGCCGGCCACGCACTGGGGCTTCACGGACCGCGGGCTCATCCGCGAGGGCCTCGCCGCCGACCTCGTCGTCTTCGACCCCGACACGATCGCCGCCGAGATGCCGGAGGTGGTGGACGACCTTCCCGCCGGCGCCCGGCGCCTCATCCAGCGCACGCGCGGCGTCGCCGCCACGGTGGTGAACGGCGAGGTCCTGCTGCGCGACGGGAAGCATACGGGCGCGCTTCCCGGGCACCTGCTGCGCGGTCCGCTCGCCCGGAGGTCGTGGGCCTCCTGATCGCGGGAGCGCCGGCTCACATCTGGGCGTTCCGAGGGCGACACGAGCGCATCCCCGTGTGCACGCGTGCGGGCGCACGCAGCCGAGGAGATCACGAAGGACGCCGCGACCGACCCGAGGAGGAGGGACATGAGCACACCGGGCATCAGGCTGTACGACCCCACCGCCGAGCCACGCGCCGTCGCCGCCGCGCTGGCGCCGCGCCTGACGAGCCTCGCCGGCACCCGCGCGGGGATTCTCGACAACGGCAAGGCGAACGCCGGCACGCTCATGCTCGCCGTCGTCGAGCGGCTCCAGCAGCGCTACGGCGTGGCCGGCGTCGTGAAGCGCGAGAAGCCCGTGGCGGGGCCGCCGGCGCCGGAGATCGTCGAGGCGCTCGCCGCCTGCGACTTCGTCCTGGTCGGCAGCGCCGACTGAGGGTCGTGCACGTCGTGGAG
>CAZWXA010000582.1:0-2246 GCA_964637755.1 uncultured bacterium
GGGGCCACCCGTGATCGGAATCATGCCGACGTCTGGCCTGACCACGTCATGGAGGCGATGGATTGCGGGTGATTCATGAGCAACGAGATTTCGGACTGAACCGAGTCTAGCTGCTGACAGACGGCGCAGGCCACCCGGGAAGGTTCGCAGACGGGCCTCCGGGAGCGGTCCGCCGGGAGGGAGAGGACGATGGCACTGCTGGTGCGAATTCCCACGCCGCTGCGCGCGGTGACGAAGGGGGCAGCGGAGATCGAGGGGCGCGGCGAGACGGTTGCCGACCTCATCGAGGATCTGGAGCGGAGCTATCCGGGGCTCAAGGAGCGGCTGATCGACGACACGGGCGATCTTCGCCGCTTCGTCAATATCTACGTGAACCAGGAAGACATCCGCTTCTTGCAGGGGCAGAAGACCGCGCTCAAGGACGGCGACGAGGTCTCGATCGTTCCCGCCATCGCGGGAGGGCGCTGAGGGCGCCCGAGCCCGATGACCCGCGTGCGCGTGCGGCTGACCTTCCCGCCCGAGCGGATCCAGGAGCCCCTCATCTACCACCTCGTGAAGGACTTCGACATCGTCACGAACATCCGCCGCGCCGAGGTGACGGGCGAGCACGGCTGGGTCGCCCTGGAGATGGAAGCCGACGAGGCCCGGCTCGAGCAGGGCATCGCCTGGCTGAAGGGCAAGGGCGTCACCGTCGATCCCATCGAGCGCGACGTCATCCTTCCGTAGGCCGATGAGCGCCGGGGCGACGACGGCGTCTCTTCCTTCTCCGCGACCCAGGGGCGCAGATCGAGAAGCGGCGACACCCGCGGCCTTCCGGTAGACGGTCAGGTGAGCGAGTCCGGCAGGGTGGTGGCGCGCGAGGTCTGGGAGGCGGCCCTCGCGGCGGGGGATGTCGATCCGCTCGTCCGGCGAGCCCTCGGCGGCGACGGCACGGTGCTCGTGGCCGGACCGCTCAGGGTCGACCTCGCGACAACGCCGCGTGTGCTGGTGCTCGGCGCCGGCAAGGCCGGCGGGTCGATGGCGCGGACCGTCGAGGCGATCCTCGGCGACCGCGTCAGCGACGGGCTCGTCGTGGTGAAGGACGGCTATGCGCGCAAAACCGCCCGGGTGAGGGTCGTCGAGGCGAGCCACCCCGTGCCGGACCAGCGCGGCCAGGACGCCGCGGAGGCGCTGCTCGGACTCGCCGCGTCCGCCGGTCGCGACGATCTCCTGATCTTCCTCATCTCGGGCGGCGGGTCGGCGCTCCTGCCCGCCCCCGCGCCGCCGGTCACCCTCGCCGAGAAGCGTCAGGTCACGAGGCTCCTCCTCGCCGCCGGCGCCGACATCACGGAGCTGAACACGGTCCGGAAGCACCTCTCGCTCGTGAAGGGCGGGCAGCTCGCGCGGGCGGCAGCCCCGGCGACGGTCCTGACGCTCGCGCTCTCGGACGTGATCGGCAACGCGATCGACGTGATCGCGTCCGGCCCCACTGCGCCCGACCCGAGCACCTACGGCGAGGCGCTGGAGGTCATGGGGCGCTTCGACCTCCTGGCGGTCGCCCCGGCACACGTGATCCAGCGGCTCCAGGCGGGGGCGAGTGGAGAGATCCCGGAAACGCCGAAGCCCGGCGACCTCCTGTTCGAGCGGGTCACGAACCTCGTCATCGGCGACAACTCCGTCGTCGTCGATGCCGCGGCCGCCCGGGCACGACAGCTCGGCTACGAGCCCGTCGTCCTCACCCGGAGTCTCGCGGGAGAGGCGCGGGAGGTCGCGCGCGACTTCGTCTCGCGGGCGCGGAAGCTCGAGCCACGCACCTGCCTGATCGCCGCGGGCGAGACCACCGTCACCGTCAGGGGCGCGGGCACCGGAGGGCGTTGCCAGGAATTTGCCCTCGCCGCGGCGGTCGATCTCCAGAGCGCGCCGGCGCTGACCGTGCTCGCCGCGGGCACCGACGGGACGGATGGCCCGACCGACGCCGCGGGAGCCATCGCCGACGCCAGCACGGTGGCGCGCGGCGCCGAGCAGCGACTGGACGTTCAGTCATTCCTGGACGCGAATGACGCCTACTCGTTCTTCCGGGCGACCGGAGACCTGGTGATGACGGGGCCGACAGGAACCAACCTGCTGGACCTCTACATCCTGGTGGTCGACCCACTGCCTTCGTAATAGGCGAAGTGCTCCGCGCGCTGTACTCTCGCGGGCGCGGCGAAGCTGTCCACCGGGTTATCCACTGGTGGCTCACCGAGTTCGTGGAAAACCGATCGGCA
>CAZWXA010000583.1:0-2239 GCA_964637755.1 uncultured bacterium
ACGCCTCGGTCGTCGGGATTTACTCGGGTCTTCCCTCGGCTCTGCCTCGGCTCGAACCGCGGCCGGCCTCTCTCGTCGCACGCCCGCTCGGCGTTCGGGCGGGAGGCGCTGCTGGCGGGAGGTCAGGCCTGGTAGCGGCGGAGGACGAGCACGACGTTGTGGCCGCCGAACGCGAAGGAGTTGCTGAGGGCGATGTCGAACTGCTTCTCGCGCGCTTCGTGCGGAACGTAGTCGAGGTCGCAGTCAGGGTCGGGCACATCGAGGTTGAGCGTCGGGGGGACGAAGCCGTGGAGCAGCCCGAGGAGCGTCGCCGTCGCCTCGATGGCACCGGCCGCTCCGACGGTGTGACCGTGCCCTGACTTGGTCGAGCTGACGAGGAGACGCTTGGCGTGTGACCCGAAAACGCTGTGCAGGGCCCGGGTCTCCACCGCGTCGTTCGTCGACGTGGCGGTTCCGTGCGCATTCACGTACTCCACGTCCTCGGGAGCGACGCGCGCATCCGCCAGCGCGTTCGAGATCGAGGCCGCGATCCCCTCCAGCCTCGGCTGGGTGATGTGGTGCGCGTCCGAGCTGAGCCCGACTCCCGCGACCTCGCCGTAGATCCGGGCGCCCCGCTTCCTGGCACGATCCTCGGCCTCGAGCACGAGCACGGCGGCCCCTTCGCCCATCACGAACCCAGACCGGTTCTTGGCGAAGGGCCGACAGGCTTGCTCGGCATGATCGTTGTCGCGAGACATGACTCGAAGGGTGTCCCACGCCCCCATCAGGCTGTAAGAGGGAAACGCCTCGCTTCCGCCGGCGAGGCAGGAATCGACCACCCCGTGCCGGATGTAGCTCGCGGCCTGTCCGATCGCATGGGCGGAGGCGGCGCAGGCGGTCACGATCACCTGCGACGGACCCCGGCACACGTAGCGCATCGAGAGGAGGGCGGCGGCGGCGTTGAACATGCACTTGGGGACTGTCGTCGGTCTCGGCTTGCGCCGGTGCACCGCGACTTCGGTGAGGGCGTGCTCGTGGGCGGCCGACGGCCCCATGCCGGTTCCCATGAAGACGCCGCAGCGGTGCTCCTCGCCGCGGGACTCGAACCCCGCATCGGCGACCGCCTCGTCAGCCGCCGCGATGGCGAGGAGCGACTGGCGGTCGATCTGGCGCTGCTCCACGGGGGGGACGTAGGAGTCGAAGCTGAAGTCGCGGACCTCGGCACCGACCTGGGTGTGGAACCACGAGGGGTCGTAGGAGCTGATCCTGGCGGTCCCGGAACGCCCCTCGCAGAGCGAGGCCCTGAATTCCTCGACGCTCCGTCCCGTGGCGCAGACGATCCCGAGGCCGGTGACGACGACGCGGCGCATCAATCGGCCACGGGAGGTCCCGCCGCCCCGTTCTCGCGGGCGCCGACGAGCGAGTTGACCAGTTCGACCACGTCGCGGACGGTCTTCACCCGGTCGACGTCGATCTCCTGCGGGACCTCGACGTCGAAGCGCTGCTCGACCTCGTAGATGATGTCGATCGCGTCGAGCGAGTTGACCCCGAGATCCTCCAGGGTCCGATCCGGCGTCAAATCACTCACCTTGAGCCCCTCGTGCTCGGCAATGATCTGGATGACGGTGTCGACTACGTTCATCGTCCTCTCCCGGCCCCTCGGGCCCCGGATATGGTCAGACAGTGCAAGCCATACTATAACTTCGCCGGCCAGGGCCCCATTTTATCGAGGGTGGGGAGAGGGGGACCTGGCCGGCGAGCCCCTACGATGACGGCTATGGGCTCGGGCCCGAGGCGCTCTCGCCGGCGAGCTTGCCGAAGACAGCGCCCGCCATGAGACCGGCACCGCCGGGGTAGTTGTGGTAGAAGAGCCCGCCCACCAACTCGCCGGCGGCATGCAGCCCGGGGATCGGACGGTCGTCGCTGTCGAGCACTCGCGCGGCGGTGTCGATGCGGAGGCCGCCGAACGTGAAGGTGATCCCGCAGGTGACGGCGTAGCCGACGTAGGGCGGCGTGTCGAGCGGGAGCGCCCAGTTGGACTTCGGCGGCGTGATTCCCCGCGTGCCCTTGCCGTCGAGGATCGCGGGATTGAAGGTTCCGGGTTCCACGGAAGCGTTGAAGGCGGCGACCGTGCGATCGAGCCCGTCGGGGTCGATCTCGAGCCGCGCCGCGAGGTCCCGGACCGTGTCCGCCTCGGCCTTCGTCACCTGCCGGATCCTGTACTCCTCGCGGAGGAGGCTCACCACCTTCTGGTCGAAGA
>CAZWXA010000584.1:0-2238 GCA_964637755.1 uncultured bacterium
TGGCCGTGCCGGAGATCCGCGTCCAGGTCCGCACGGGCGACACCCCCGCCGCCGCGCGCGCCGCCATGCTGCGGCGCCCGCCGCACATCCTCGTGACGACGCCCGAGTCGCTCTACCTGCTCGTCACCGCCGGCAAGAGCCGCGAGCTGCTGCGCCGGGCGCGCACCGTGATCGTGGACGAGATCCACGCCGTCGCCCGCGACAAGCGCGGGGCGCACCTGGCGCTCACGCTCGAGCGCCTGGCGGCCCTGGCCGACGCCCGCCCCCAGCGGATCGGGCTCTCGGCGACGCAGCGGCCCATCGAGGCCATCGCGCGGCTCCTGGTCGGATGCCGCGAGGACCGGAGCGAGCCGGGTGGCGCGCGGGCCTGTGCCATCATCGACCATGGGCACCGGCGCGCGCTCGACCTCGCGATCGAGCTGCCGGGGAGCGAGCTCCAGGCGGTCATCTCCCACGAGCAGTGGGCGGAGCTGCTCGACCGCATCGCGGCACAGGTGGAGGCCCACCGGACGACGCTGGTCTTCGTCAATACGCGCCGGCTCGCCGAGCGGCTGGCGCATCTGCTGGGTGAGCGGCTCGGCGCCGACCGCGTGGCCGCCCACCACGGCAGCCTGTCGAAGGAGCGGCGCCAGCGCCTGGAGGACCGGCTCCGGGCGGGCGATCTCAAGGCGCTGGTGGCGACGGCGTCGCTCGAGCTGGGGATCGACATCGGCCCGGTGGACCTGGTCTGCCAGATCGGCTCGCCCCGCAGCCTGGCCACGTTCCTCCAGCGGGTGGGCCGGTCGGGGCATGCCCGCGGCGCCACCCCCAAGGGGCGCCTGTACCCGACGACGCGCGACGAGCTCTGCGAGAGCGCGGCACTCCTGCGCGGCGTGCGGGCGGGCAGGCTGGACGCGGTGCGGCCGCCGGTGGCGCCGCTCGACATCCTGGCTCAGCAGATCGTGGCCGCCTGTGCCGCCGAGCCCTGGAGCGAGGACGGCCTCTACGCGCTGGTCCGGCGCGCCGCGCCCTACGCCGACCTCCCCCGCGCCGACTTCGACGCGATCGTCGCGATGCTGGCCGATGGCATCCAGACTGGACGCGGCCGCCGGGGCGCCCACCTGCACCGGGATCGGATCCATGGCCTCCTGCGGGGCCGGCGCGGCGCCCGCATCGCCGCGCTCACCTCCGGCGGGGCGATTCCCGACACGGCGGACTACCGCGTGGTGGCCGATCCCGACGACACCATGGTCGGGACCGTGAACGAGGACTGGGCCATCGAGAGCATGGCCGGCGATATCTTCCTCCTCGGCAGCACCTCGTGGCGCATCCGCCGGGTCGAGGCGGGCCTGGTCCGGGTGACCGACGCCGCGGGCGCGCCGCCAACCGTGCCCTTCTGGCTGGGCGAGGCCCCCGCGCGCACCGCCGAGCTGTCGGAGGAAGTCTCGGAGCTGAGGGCCAGCGTCGGCGAGCGCCTGGCCGCCGGCGACGCGAACGGAGCGATGGACTGGCTCGAGCGGGAGGCGGGGACGACGAGGGAGGTGGCGGGCGAGATCGTCCGCTACCTCGAGGCCGGCCAGGCTTCGCTCGGGCTTCTGCCCACCCGGCACGACGTCGTCTTCGAGCGCTTCTTCGACGAGACGGGCGGGATGCAGCTCGTCATCCACGCGCCCCTCGGCGGTCGGGTGAACCGCGCGCTGGGGTTGACGCTGCGCAAGCGCTTCTGCCGGCGATTCGACTTCGAGCTGCAGGCAGCGGCCAGCGACGACGCCATCGTGCTCTCGCTGGGCCCCCAGCAGAGCATCCCGCTCCCGGAGGTGCCGCGGATGCTGTCGCCGCGGGCGGCGCCGGACACGCTGGCCCAGGCGCTCCTGGTCTCGCCCATGTTCCAGGTGCGCTGGCGCTGGAACCTCGGCCGGGCGCTCATGGTGCTGCGCCAGCGGGGAGGCCGGCGCAATCCGCCGCCCATCCAGCGCATGGAGGCCGATGACCTGATGGTCGCCGTCTTCCCCGCCCTCGCCGCCTGCGGGGAGAACGCCACCCCCGGGTCCGTCGAGATCCCCGATCACCCGATGGTGCGGCAGACGATGCACGATTGCCTGCACGAGGCGACGGACGTCGACGGCCTGGTGGCCGTGCTGGAGGGCATCGAGTCCGGCGCGGTGCGCACCCACTTCCGCGAGTCGCCGGAGCCGTCACCGCTGGCCCACGAGATCCTGAACGGCCGGCCCTACACCTTCCTCGACGACGCGCCGCTCG
>CAZWXA010000585.1:0-300 GCA_964637755.1 uncultured bacterium
TGCAGCCAGGAGTGTTCGTGGGGCCCTTCTTGGGTCTTGGTGACACGGCGAAGGCGTTCGAGTGGTTGCAAAAGGGCGTTGACGAACATGACCCCTTGGCGTTGTGGTTTGCGAGGACGCCCGTGGCCGACGACGTTCGCGCCGACCCGCGATTCATCGCGCTGATGAGGAAGATGGGGTTCGAGAAGTAAGGGAGACGCGCGTCCTGGGAGAGCAAGAGGACGAGACCCCGCCCGGGTCCAGGTACCTGTCCGCGCTCGACCGCTTCCTGCACGGCCAGGCCACGGAGGAAGACAAGCG
>CAZWXA010000585.1:310-2223 GCA_964637755.1 uncultured bacterium
TCCAGGAGGCGGCCAAGCACCTCCGCCGGTGCATCCAGACGACGCAGGGGCCGGAGATCTACCGGCAAAGGGCGCGCGACTTGCTGCCCAAGGTGGAGGCGCAGATTCGCAAGCGGAACCGGGAGATTGTGGAAAACATCAGCCGCATGGCCCCGATCACGGTGTTCGAACACAGGGGGCCGTACCTGTCCGCGCTCGACCGCTTCCTGAACGGCCAGGCCACGGAGGAAGACAAGCGGCGGTACGGGAATGCTGGGGGCGCGTCGCATTGAGCCTTGGCCCCACAGTGCGCCCACCGGGAAGAGGGCGGCGCGCTGGTCTTTCCCCCTCCTCCGTGGTAAACGTGCTCGGGCATTCGCCTCGCGTGCCGAGCCGCGCGCGGCCGGTCCACGGCCAAGGGGGACGATCCATGGCGCGCACGCATCTTCTCCGCAAGTTCATGCAACTCGCGTTCGAGCACGATCAGGCCGAGCGCCGGGCCATCTCGCCCCGGCAGGTCCGCGAGGAACGGCGCGCCACCGCCCGGGCCCGCGACGGCCTCACACGCCGCGAGTTCCTTGGTTCGCTCGCCGCGACCGGCATCGGCGCCGCGCTCAGCGCGCCGCTCCTCGGAGGGGTCGCCCGGGCGGCCGGCTCCGCGCCCCGGATCGCCGTCGTCGGCGGCGGCATCTCGGGCCTCAACTGCGCCCTCACGCTTGCTGACGCCGGGATCCCCGCCACCGTCTTCGAATCGAAGGGGCGGCCGGGCGGCCGCATGTTCTCCGACAAGAGCCGCTCCTACTGGGCGGACGGCCAGGTGACCGAGTGGTGCGGCGAGCTCATCGACACCGGCCACACGACGATCCGGAAGCTCTGCCGCCGCTTCGACCTCCGGCTCGACGACCTCAACGCGGCCGAGCCGGCGCACTCGACGGAGACCTACTTCTTCGGGAACACCTACTATACGGACGCCGACCGGGACTTCGCGGCCGTGCGACCGACCCTCGAGGCGGATCTCGACGCGGCCGGCTACCCCACCAACTACAACAGCTACACGCAGGCCGGCTGGGACCTCGACCACATGAGCGTCCACGACTGGATCGAGACGCGCGTGCCCGCCGGGCACCAGTCGAACCTCGGACGGCTCCTGGACGTTGCCTACGTGATCGAGTACGGCGGCGACTCGACGGAACAGAGCGCCCTCAACATCGTCTACCTCCTCGGATTCCAGCCGAAGAAGCACGGGTTCGCGATCTTCGGCGAGTCCGACGAGCGCTTCCACATCCGCGGCGGCAACCAGCAGCTCCCGGAGGCGATCGCCGACGCGCTCGGCCCGGACGCGGTGCGGTACGGCTGGCGCATGAGGAAGATCGCCCGGACGAGCGGCGGCGCGTACGCGCTCACGTTCCAGACCGGGCGCGACCGCGAGACGGTGACGGCCGACTACGTCGTGCTCGCGCTCCCGTTCGCGGTGCTGCGCACGCTCGACTACGGTCAGGCAGGCTTCGACGCGCTCAAGAACACGGCGATCCAGGAGCTCGGCCGGAGCCAGAACAGCAAGCTCATGGTCCAGCTC
This sequence comes from uncultured bacterium, assembly GCA_964637755.1. Taxonomy (GTDB): domain Bacteria; phylum Methylomirabilota; class Methylomirabilia; order Rokubacteriales; family CSP1-6; genus AR9. The sequence goes on from CAZWXA010000585.1 coordinate 1,866, forward strand.
GGCAGCCGGATCTGGAACCAGTTCGGACCCTGGGGGGTGAGCAACGGGACGAGCTTCTCCGATACGGGGTTCCAGGCGGGCTGGGAGGTCTCGCGCGCGCAGCCGGGGGCGAGCGGGATCATCGTCGGCTACGGCGGCGGCAGCCAGGTCGTGAGCGAGTACGCGAAGCAGAAGTCGCCGTACACCCGCGCCAGCGGCGACCCGCAGACGGCGGCGTACGCGCGCCGGCTCCTCGACCAGCTCGAACCCGTCTTCCCGGGCATGAAGGCGCTCTACGGCGGCAAGGCCGAGCTCTCGATCCCACCGAAGGACCCCGACCTCAACCTGGCGTACTCGTTCTGGCGCGTCGGGCAGTACA
>CAZWXA010000586.1:0-2222 GCA_964637755.1 uncultured bacterium
GCTGTCGATGGGCCCCTCATCTCATGTCCTCCAGACTCGATGACCTGGTCGGCACGCAGCAGCAGGGGCGGCGAGTGGCGGGCCGCCGGAGTGACCTATTCTCTGATCGGGAGAGGGTGCCGGCGGATGCGGTGACGGTCGACGACCGTGATTGAACGCTCGAGCACGGGTGCGGGTGCGCTCGCCAACACCCGATCCAGCAGGGCAAGCATTTCCTCGTCCGAGTAGGCTTCCGCCGCGAAACAGGATGACGCCCGGGCTGTCGGCTCGTTCCAGAGCGAGCAGTCGCGGATAGTCGAGATCCGCAGTGACAACGACCCGGCGCTCGCGGCGCGTGACGTCGAGGATCTGGGTGTCGGTCGCGCGCGACAACCCGAGAGCCGAAGCGTGGATCGCGTCGTGGCCAGCGGTCTGGAGATGCGGAACAGCGTCGGGCGTGACCGGCATGTCGATGAGGAACCTCAACCGGTCAACTCGATGATCTCGTCTTCGGCGAGGCTCGCCGCGTATCGCAGGGCCTCATCGATGTCCGCGGCCTCGAGGTATGGGTAGGCCCGCAGGATGTCCTCCCGACTTTGCCCCGAAGCGAGCAGGCCGAGGAGCCGGGACACGGGGAACCGCAGATCCCGAATGCACGGCTTGCCGGTGCAAACGTCAGGGCGCGTCGTGATGCGCGTGAAGATCATTCGTGCCTCCCGCTCAAGTATACCTTCGACCGAGGTGGCCCCGAGATGGTAAGGCGCGACGACCGACCGCATCGCGCTCGATCTCTTCCACGGGAGGACCGCGATCTCCTGCGGGCGATCGCTTGATGATCGCCCGGCACAGCGGAGAGTCTCGGGCCGGCTCACACTGCCGGGGGCTGACTACGACTCGTAGCTCAGCTTCGGGTACCAGTCCGTACCCCGCCCCTCCGGCGTGAGATCCAGGACGTTCCAGAGGGGCCAGAGCAGGTCGACGTGACGGGGGTTCGAGCGTAGGCAACTTTAGGCACCTCCGGCGACGGGCCCCCCGTGCGTGGGCGCCGGCCCCGTGACATAATCTGCCAACTCAGACGCTGGCCGCCCCAGGAGCCAGATGGCACGGCGCGCCCGGCGCGACCGCCCGGACGGATGGCGCCGCGGCCCAACATGGCCCAACATGGCCCAACATGGCCCAGATCCCGAGGAAGCCCCCACCACATCGGCGAGCGACCGGAGCTCGGAGAAGGCGATCGAGCGGAGCGCTTCGTGCTGCTCGGCCTCGATTGCCGCGAAGCTCGATTGCCGCGAGGAGCGTCACGGGCTCCGAAGGTTTCTTGTCTCCGGCCCGGCCGCCCGGCGCGCCACACCGCCTCTGGTGAAGCGTTCAGGCTTCAGCGCTCACCTACTGGTTCGCGGTATCCAGCTCGTGGAACTGCGTGATCCGCACCGTGCCGTCGGGGAAGCGGGCGATGATCTCCAACTCGCCGCCCATGGCTTCAACGAATCGCCGTAGCGTGCTCACGTACATGTCCGTGCGATGCTCGATCTTTGAGATCTCCGGTTGCGTTGCGCCAAGCTCCTCGGCGAGCTGCTCCTGAGAGAGCTGCCGCGCCCGGCGCAACTCGTGAAGCGGCATCTCGGCAAGGAGCTGGCGCTTTCGCGCCTCGACCGCCGCGTGCCAAGCAGCAGGCTTGCGCGCAATCAGGTCCCGAAACTTCTTCGCCATTCAGATCAACCCCTCTCGCTTCAGACTCGCCAAGTGGGCGTCGTAGAGCCGGTCAGCCACCGGCACGAACTCTTCGTACCAACGGTCATTCCCCGTCTTGTCCCCTCCCAGGAGGAGGATCGCAGCCCTTCGCGGGTCGAAGGCATAGAGGACCCGATACGGCCGGCCCTGGTGTTGAATCCGCAGCTCTCGCATGTGACCGTGCCGTGATGACGTGATGCCCGAACTGTGCGGATATCCAAGCTGCGGGCCCTCGTCCTCGAGTAGCCCGACCACCGCCGCGATCGACTCCTGCTCTGCGTCGGTGAGCGTCTCCCACCACGCCTCGAATTCGTCGGTGTACTCGACCTCCCATGACACTGAATGACTATACCTCTTGAGGTATTGCGTAGTCAATCGTGGACAGGGGGAGGGAAGAGGCCGACGCTCAGAGCGCCATCCGCGAGTTTCGCCGCGGCCGTCGGCTTCGTCAACGGCGTCAGGATCGACGGCGGGACCGTCGCCTTCGCGATCGAGCTGACGACGCCCGCCTG
>CAZWXA010000587.1:0-2220 GCA_964637755.1 uncultured bacterium
ACCACGAGTGCGCCGTCGCGGGCGCCGAGGCGGGGAACACCTGACGCCGGGCCCATACCGACCTCCACCACGGGCCCGAGGTGCGGAGCCTGTCAAGAAGAATGAGAGTGTGCCGTGAAGGTCAGTCAACGCAGCCGGTGCAAGTCCGGTCCAAGGAGGTGTCGGTACACCTTGGTAGCTACCCGGGAGACGGCGAGGGCGACCGACCCGTCGAAGCCTCGGGGACAGAGACCCGCCTTGGGCGGGTCAGCGAGCGTGCGGGCCGCAACGCGAGTGAAGCCTGAGCAGGCCCCGAAAGGTTGAATGCGAGCGCCGAGTCTCCTCTCATTGGACGAAGGCCGCTGGGGGCGATCGGATTTACCGACGCGGGAAGATCGCTCTGCTCGCCGGGGTAGTGGGCGCAGCACGTACGCACGCGGTGACTGGCAACACGGGAGGCCTGTCGCGCGGCCGGGGCAACCCGGTACCGGTCCCTTCGGGGGGCGGGCGCGGCAGGCGTCGGAGGGGCCCATAGTACCGAGGAAGCTGGGTAACGCCAGTGGAGGGAAGGGGCCCTGGTTCGGGGTGCGCTTGGAGGAGCCGAGGGGAGGGGGATTGGCGTGAGCCTGGCAACCCCTGCGAAACTCAGGAGGCTCCAACGGGCGCTGTACGGGACAGCCAAGCAGGAACCGGGTCGGCGGTTCCATGCCCTCTACGACAAGGTTTGGCGTGAAGACATCCTCGCCCACGCCTTCGCGCTCAGCCGTGAGAACGGCGGGGCGCCGGGCGTGGACGAGGTCACCTTTGACCAGATCGAGGCGTACGGCGTGGCGCGCTGGCTTGGCGAGTTGAGGGAGGAAGTTCGAACAGGACGCTACAGCCCACAGCCAGTGAGACGGGTGATGATTCCGAAATCCGGCGGCGTGGGCCAGCGACCGCTCGGGATACCCACCATCCGGGATCGGGTGGTGCAAACCGCAGCCAAGCTGGTGATCGAACCGATCTTCGAAGCGGACTTCGACGAGGCGGCGTATGGATACCGCCCGCGTCGGAGCGCGCACGATGCGATTCGTGTTGTCCACAAAGCATTGGATGACGGGAGAACTGAAGTGGTGGACGCCGATCTGTCGCAGTACTTGGACACGGCTCCATAATGCCCCCCAATTCATGGCAGGTTGGGAAAGAGCTCGGGATGCTCGGCGACGACCTTGATTCGCAAGCCTTTGCGTCGCCCGCGGCGGACATGGAGTGCTTCGAGCTCGCCGCGCTTTACACGCTGCAACACCGTTTGCCGGGAGACCCCGAGCCGCAGCCGTGCTTCGAGCATGGGCAGATACTCGGGCGGCGCCTCTTCGACGAAGTGCGCCCGCAACTCGTCGGTCATGCGGATGCGCCACGGCGCGCCTGGGGTGAGCTGCTCGCCGACGATGATGCCGGCGATCAGCCAGCGGTGCAACGTGGACGGCGCCACGCCGAGGATCGCGGCGGCCTTCTTGATGGTGAGGAGCTCGCCAGCGGCACGCTCGGCTGGCGGCTCACAGCGCGGGATACTGCGATAGCGGCGCAGGTTGCCCACATGGGGCGCGGTAAAGCGCTCGCCACGCGCGGTACGTCGGCCTTGGCGATTGAGGATGCCGGCGATGACGGCGTCCGGGTAGTGCGGAGCGAGGCGGCGAAGAAGCGCGAGGCTGTCCTCGTCGGTGCGGATCCGTGGCGGATTGGAGTGAGGCAGACTGACCTCACGGGTGGTCACGGTGCCCCCGCGCCAGCGCAGGGTGAGGTGGGCGCGGGCGTCGGGGCGCTCGACGGCAATCACCACATCCTCGAGCAGCGCGCGCAGCAGTTCCTTCTTGTCGCGCGCCGTGGTGGTGGGGGCGGTCCACACGCGTCGGAGGTCGTCACCGAGGGCGCGAAGGCGTTCCGTGTCGGCGGGCCCCACCGCGCGGGGGCGCCGGGACTCGCGGCCGACCAGGTCGCGCTGCGCCTGCTCGAGCTCCCGCAGCTGCCGCTCCCAGTCGGCTTCGAGTCCGCGGGCCACCAGCCGATTCTCGGGCTCCACCGCGCGATAGCGGCGCTCGGCCCGTTCGGCTTCATACCGTGTCCGTTCGACGGCGAGGCGCCACTGGGCGAGCGCCGCATCATGGTCGGCGTCGAGTTGCTGTGCGGCGACGAGCGTGGCGTCGAGGGCGGCCGGCGTCAGCGCGGTGAGGAAGGCCGTGGTCACGGCCGCGTCGATTTGGA
>CAZWXA010000588.1:0-2220 GCA_964637755.1 uncultured bacterium
CGCGCCACCCGTCCGGTCCCAGTTGCCGCCGTTCATGAATAATCCGGGCTAGGCCGGGGCTAGGCCCTGGACCGTTCACTGGCCCGAGGCCAGGTAATCGACGCAGCCGTCGAGGGTCGCGAGGCGGGGATAGTCGGTTTCCGGGATCTCCGTCCCGAACGTCTCGTGCAGCGCGATCACGAGATTCAGGAAATCCATGGAGTCGAGATCGAGCTCGGCGCGGAAGCTCGCCCCCGGTGGGAGCCGCGCGAGATCCGCCTCGGGGGCGATCTCGCCGAGGGCGCGGAGCACAGTGGCGCGGACCTCGTCCCGCGTCACAGCCGGGCAGGCTCCTGCAGGAGGCGGCCGATGGCGGCGAGAAACAGGGCGCCCCGGTGGCCGTCGGTGACCCGGTGGTCGCCCGAGAGCGTCGCGGTCACGAGCGGCCGGCACACGATCTGTCCGTCCACGGACCAGGGCCGCTCCACGACCGCGCCGAAGCCGACGATCGCCACCTGCGGCGGGTAGATGATCCCGTAGACCGTCTCGACACCCTGGTCACCGAGGCTCGTCATCGTGATCGTGGGGTCCGACAGCTCCGAGCTCCGGAGGCCGCCCGCGCGGGCCCGGCGGACGAGATCGCGGAGGCTCCGCATCAGGTCGTCGAGGCTCCGCCGATCCGTGTCGTGCAGGGCCGGCGCGACGAGCCCTCCCTGGCGCAGCGAGATCGCCACGCCGACGTGGACGGCCTCGCTCTGGACCACCTGGCCGGCGCTCCACCTCGCGTTCAGCGCGGGGACCTCCCGGAGCGCGAGCGCGACCGCCTTGACGAAGAGGACGCCAGGCAGCAGACGCTCGGTGACGGGCCGCCGCGCGTTCTCGGCGGCCAGCCAGACCGTCGCCCCCTCCAGGTCGATCGTCGTCCCCAGGTAGTAGTGCGGAACCTCCCGCTTCGACCGCGCCATCGCGGCGGCGATCGTCTGGCGCATGCGCTCGGCGACGAAGACGCCGCCGGCGGGGACCGAGGGCGGCGGCGCCGCCCGCGCCCCAGCGGCTCGCTCGACGTCCTCGCGCGTGATCGACCCGCCCGGCCCGGTGCCCTGCACCGCGGCTGGATCGACGCCACGCTCGGTCGCGAGCTTTCTCGCGAGCGGAGAGATCCGCACGCGGCCGGCCGGCGGGAACTCCGCCTGACGCGCCGAAGCGGACGCCGGCGAGATGGGGCTTGGCGGAGGCCCACCAGGAGCCGCCGGGACGCCCGCCGCCCCCTCCTCCCGGATGAGCGCCAGGACGGTTCCGACGGGCACGGTCGCGCCCGGCTCCACGAGAAGCTTCTCGATCACTCCCGCGACGAAGACCTCGACCTCGATGAGTCCCTTCTCCGTCTCGACCTCGGCGATGATGTCGCCGCGCTCGACGGCAGCCCCCGGCTGCTTCCGCCAGGCCCGGAGGGTCCCGGCGCTCATGTCGGCGCCGAGGATCGGCATGACGAACTCAGCCACGGCGCGCCAGCATCGCGCGGACGGTCTCGACGATCGTCGCCGCCTGCGGGAGCGCCGCCTCCTCCATGTGCCGCGCGTAGGGCACCGGCACCTCCTCGCTGCAGACGCGCGCGACCGGCACGTCGAGGTCGTAGAACCCGCCCTCCATGATCCGCGCGCTGACCTCGGCCGCGAAGCTCCCGGTGCGCCAGCCCTCGTCCACGATCACCGCGCGGTGGGTCCTCGCCACCGAAGCGAGGACCGCGGGCGCGTCGAGCGGTCGAAGCGACCGGAGATCGAGGACCTCGGCCTCGATCCCGTCCGTCGCCAGCCGCGCCGCCGCCTGCATGGCCTTGTCCACTGAGCCCCCATAGGTAACGATACTCACGGCGTCGCCCGCGCGGCGGACCGCCGCCCGGCCGATCTCCGCCGGTCCCGCGGCCTCGTCCACCTCGCCCTCGACGGGATAGAGGGTCGCGTGCTCGAAGACGAAGACGGGGTCCGGGTCGCGGAGCGCCGCCAGCAGCATGCCCTTCGCGTCGGCCGGCGTCGCGGGCGTCAGGACCTTGATGCCCGGGATGTGCGCGTACCACCCTTCGAGGCTGTGAGAGTGCTGGGCGGCGAGCTGCCGGCCGCCGCCCGTGGCCATCCGGACGACGAGGGGCACGCTGAGCTGGCCGCCGGACATGTGCCGGAGGGTAGCGGCGTTGTTGACGATCTGATCGAGAGCGAGGAGGCTGAAGTTGACCGTCATCACCTC
>CAZWXA010000589.1:0-2219 GCA_964637755.1 uncultured bacterium
TCGCGTGCTCGTCCAGCATGACGATGATGTCGGCCGAGTGCTCCACGAGGGTGCGGAAGCGATCGTCCGGGCGGGAGAGGGCGTCCTCCGGCTGGCCCGCGGGGCTCACGGCAGCGCCCCCCCGCGCCGGGCTGACTGACCGGGCTCCGGACGGGACCGACGGGGCGAGCGCGGGGACGGTGCGGGATCCTCCATCACGTTACTGTCAAGAATACTTCGGACCGCTGTCGGCAACGACAAAACCCCTGCAGGCCGCTGAAAAAGGCCGATCTGCGTCGGGGGGGAAGCCCTGTCGGGTGGCAGGTCGCCGATCAGGCGTCCCCGACGACCAGCTCGGCTGCGACCCGCTCGATGTCCTGCTGGTACTTCAGCAGGAGGGAGAGGGTGCGCCGGGTGACGGCGGTGTCGATCTTCTCCACGCCGAGCAGGATGAGGGTGCGAGCCCAGTCGAGGGTCTCGGAGACGGACGGGGCCTTCTTCAGGTCCAGCGCGCGGATCGAGCGCACCACCCGGGCGACCTGGTCGGCGAGGACCGCGTCGATCTCGGGGATGCGGGCCCTGATGATCCGGGTCTCGCGCTCGAGGTCGGGATATCCCATGTGCAGGAACAGGCAGCGGCGCTTGAGCGCCTCCGACAGCTCGCGCGTATTGTTCGACGTCAGCACGACGAAGGGCGGGTGCGTGGCGCTGATCGTCCCCAGCTCGGGAATCGACACCTGCCATTCCGAGAGGACCTCCAGCAGCAGCGCCTCGGTCTCCACCTCGACGCGATCGACCTCGTCGATCAGCAGGACGACGGGCTCGGAGGACCGGATCGCGGCCAGCAACGGCCGGGAGAGCAGGAACTCCTCCGTGAAGATGTCGTGCTCGACCGCACGCCATTCGCGTTCGCCCGGGTCCACCTGGATGCGGAGGAGCTGCTTCCGGTAGTTCCATTCGTAGAGCGCCTTCGCCTCGTCGAGCCCCTCGTAACACTGGAGCCGGGTCAGCCGGTGGCCCGTGATCGCCGCCACCGCCTTGGCCAGCTCGGTCTTCCCGACGCCGGCCGGTCCCTCGCACAGGATCGGCTTCTCGAGCCGGTCGGCGAGGTAGACCACTGTCGCCACGTCCTCGCCGGCGAGATACTTCACCGCCGCCAGGCGCTCCTTGACGTCGTCCGGTGACTGGAAGCGGGTCATTCGCGGTCCCTCGTGTCGTGCCGCTCCTCGCAGGATCGGGAAGAGATCGTCAGCCGACCCGGACGCGACGCTGGACCGGGAAGAACCTGACGTCCCAGCGACCGGCGACCACGCCCCAGAGCCCGTGCGGGTACCGTAACACGACGACGACCGAGCAGAGCCCGAGCAGGATCAGGTACCAGGAGCCGAACTCGGCGAGGAACTCGCGCAGGAGGAAGAAGACGAGGGTGCCCACGATCGGCCCCTCGATCGTGCCGATCCCACCGATCACGACGATGAAGATCATGAAGGCGGTCCAGTTCACCGAGAACGCGGCGTCCGGCGAGATCCGCAGCAGGTTGAGGTAGATCAGGGCGCCGGTGAGGCCGGCCCCGGCGGAGGCGATGACGTAGACCCAGAGTCCGGTGCGGAACACGTCGATGCCGAGGCTCTCCGACGCCGGTTCACTGTCCCGGATCGCCGTCAGGCCGAGCCCGGAGCGCGACCGGAGGTAGAAGTAGCTGAGCAGGATCGCCGCCACGCCGATCCCGAGGGCGAGCGCGTAGGTCGTGACCTCGCGGGTCTCCCGGGCCAGCGGGAACACCGCCGCCAGCGTCCGCCCGGAGCCCCGGCCGAGCCCGGGCGAGTTGGCGATGAGGAGGCGGTACACCTCGGCGACGGCCCAGGTGCCGACGGCGAAGTACCCGCCGCGGAACCGGAAGACGAGGGCGGCGGTCGGAATCGAGAGGGCGGCGGCCACGAGGCCAGCCAGGAGGACCGAGACGAACGGGTTGACGCCGATGTCGTCGGCCAGGACGATCAGCGCGTACCCGCCGAGCCCGAGGTAGGCCTGCTGCCCGATCGAGACGAGCCCGGCGTAGCCCGCCAGCAGGTTCCACATCTGGGCGAGCACCAGCAGCGAGATGAACTCGACCAGCATCCGCATGAGGCTCGCGCTTCCCCAGAACGGAAGGGTGGCGAGGGCCACGAGGAGGACCGCCCCCGCCAGCGCGCCCGCGCGGCTCGCGCGCGTCCGGCGCTCGACGGTGAAGGGACGGGCGG
>CAZWXA010000590.1:0-2215 GCA_964637755.1 uncultured bacterium
CGCCCGGCGGAGGCGCGGGGACGTACCGGGTGTCCGGGTGTGCCTGGTGCTGCCAGAACGCCTCGGCGCGCTGCGCTGACGTCTCGGTGTGCGACCACACCAGCGTGAACCCCTCGCCCTGCGTCATCAACCCACTCAGGGCCAGCGCGACCGCGAAAGCGTGGTCGTCGTGGCGTCCGGGTTTGTGGTCGACTCGGAACCCGGCCAGGGTCTCCTTGACCTCCAGCCCCAGCAGTTCGCGGCGAAGCTCGGCGTGCGGGCGGCAGCGCAGGCGTCGGTTGCGGATCGCGGTCAGCAGGTACCCGAAGAGCTTGCGGCGCGACTCGGACGTGATGGGGATCTCGTGCACGCGCCGGCCTCGGCGCTGGAGGTTCTGCGCCATTAGGGTGGCCTGCCACGGGTCCACGTAAATCGGCGCGGAGAACTTCCGGGCGACGGCGGCGGCGGCGTCCTCCACCTCGCGGAGATCGACTTTGGCCCCCTTCGATCCCGCCCACGTCTCGAGGCCCAGCACGACGAGCAGCTTGTCCTTCGTCTCGGCGACGGGCGCCAGGACCGATCGGTCCTTCGTCAGGCCGACGTCGAGGCCGACCGACACCCGCGCGCCCGATGCGGCGGGGAGATCGTCCGAGAAGACCGCGTCGACTTCCGCCGCGGTGAGGACGGCGCCGACGCCGTCGACCCATCGATTCTGATGCAAGCGCTGGAAGACGTGCGGCGGGAGCGTCCGCTCCTGCTGGGCGAGCCACGCGGGGTCGATCCAGGACGCGCCCTGGCCGCGGGACGAGAAGTACCAGTTCGCCTCGCGCGCGGCCGTCTCGCGGACCTGCCACGCGAAGTGACCCTTGTCGAAGCCCGCGGTGGAGATCACGAGAATGCGGCAGCGGGGGCGCGTGCCCGACGCGGACCAGATCGACTGCCACAGCGCCTCGTAGCGCCACTCCACGACCTCGTCGCAGGCGACCCAATCCGGGCGCAGGCCCCACAACCCCGGCACGTCCGCCGGCATGACCGTGAGCACCGAGCCCGTCCACGACACGACCGTGCGCTTGAGCACGCGCACCTGGCCGCGCGTGAGCGTCTTGCCCCGTGCCAGGCGGCCCATCCGCCCGAGCTTGCCGCAGACGTCGTCGAACAGGATGCGCGCCTGGTCCTCGTCCGCCGCAAACGCGAACAGGCGCTGCCCGGGCGCGCCGGCCAGGAGCTCGACCACGGCCTCCGTCCCGACGTCCCCTGTCTTCGAGTGCCCCCGGGGGCGCTCGAGGTAGGCGTGCCGGTACTGGGGGTCGTCGAGGGCCTCGAAGTCCTCCCGCTGCCAGACGTCCATCGCGTCGCCCAGGCGCCGGCCCTCCTCGAGCAGGACGGCGTCGCGCACCTGCCGGTGCCGCTCGAGCGCGCTCGAGCGCGATGGTCGGCCTGGTCGCTGTGGTCGCTGCCCGTCCTCCTGAACGCGCGCTTGGTCGGCCCACCGCGCGTTGGCGAGCGCCCGGGCCCGCTCCGGGTCGAGCGGCCGACCTTTCCCTCCCTCCCTGCCGCCGGCGTTTCGGCTCCGTCACGGCTTCCGTCCCTCCCGACGACTCCAGAACCGTTCTCGCGTCGTGGTGGAGGTGGGGTACGCGCCGACGTCCTCCGGGCGAACGGTGCGCCGGCGGTCAGCGAAGTCGGTGCTGTCGAATTCTTCGCGCCCGTAGAAATCTCCTGGGGGGACGGCGGCTCCGTCTCGGCGTCGCAGACCCAGACGCCCCGACTGCCGATCGCGCGAGAAGAAGAAGCGGCAGGGACCACCCGACAAAACCGACAAAACCCCCTCGGCGGTCATCGGCCCACCTTCAGGCTCGGGCGTCCGCGGGCCGCCTGGACCGCGCCCGCGGCCAGCCGTGGGTTGATGTGGAACCGCATGCTGGGCCGCGCGCCGTCGGGGGCCCGGACCGCTTCCGCCCGCCGCCACCCGAGCTCTGCAAGGCATTCGAGCGCGCCCGGCACGACCCGGGCGTTCCCGACGAGGTGTGTGCGACCGTCCGGCAGTGGGTCGAGTCCCCTGACCACCTTGAGCCCCTGCCTGTCGACCGCCACTTTGGACGGCCTTTTCGACCGGTTGGGCGCGAAGCTCTGGGATTCCGCCTTGTCCGCCGTCATCAGGCGACCCGGACCGTGCCCCGGAGCGGCACGGTCAACCTAAAGCGTGCGGATCCCGTTGGGGCCACCACCATCGTTG
>CAZWXA010000591.1:0-2204 GCA_964637755.1 uncultured bacterium
GCGCTGACACACCTCCGCAGACCGTAGCAGCGCGACCGCGCATGGGGGACCCTTCCCGCCTGGCCTCCGCGAGGTAGGGAGGACCAGGCTCACCGGCGCCGATCCCTCGACAGCGTGCGATGGAGCGAACCGATGAGCACCGAAGCGGAAGGGCGTGTGTGAACCCTCGAAGTTCGGTTGCGTGCGGATGCGGAAAGGGGGACTCCGTTTAGTGTATCGCCTGACACCCGCGTGAGCTGGGGATAAGAAGCTTGGACCACGGCTCGGCGCCCGTCAACGAGAGCAGGTGAGTGGACGCGGGGCGGCAGGCCGGGGTTGAGCGCGCCAATTCGATGGCGCCCGACCGTGCAATCACAGCCGGCGTCCGGTGAGGCGGCTGGCGATGTAGCGGTCGATGCCCTTCGCGCTGTAGTGCAGTGCTCTCTCGGACAGCCGCACGCTGAAGGGCAGCCGTCCGCTGTTCCGGTAGAGCGAGTCCTTCGAGACGCCGAGCCGGGAAGCCGCATCGGCCGTGGCGCGCGCCGACGCGGGGCGGATGGCCCACGCGTAGTACCCGCTGGCGGAGACGCCCAGCACGCGGCACTGCGTGGTGATCGGATGGGTGGCCTGGTGGCTCCTCACGAACTCGAATCCTTCGGGGGGATCGAGCCGGTCTCCCGAGCGAACCAGGCCGCGGCTTTTTTCAAGATCTCCCGCTCCTCGCGGAGGACCTTGTTCTCGCGGCGGAGGCGCCGCAACTCCTCGCGCTCTTCGGTGGTCAGACCGTCCGCGCGGAGGCCGGCATCACGGTCCGTCTGTGCGACCCAGTTGCGGATCGCCTGCGCGGACGGCTCGAACGTCTCCGCCAGCTCTTCCGGATTCCGCCCGGCACGGACCAGCTCGACCAGCCGCTTCTTCAGCTCCAGCGGGTACGCCTTGTGGGACTTGGGCATCGTGAACTCCTCTTCCCTCGAAAGGGATCTGGTGTCCACGAAACCGGGGGCAGTCCAGTCAGTGATCGTCCCGTCTCCGTTGTCGACGTAGGCGCGGGCGAGGCCCTTCTGCAGGTCGCCGTCGTGGCCCGTCCGGGCGCACACGATCACCGAGCCATCCGCGTCCCAGCACGTCGTCTGCCCCGTCTTCAGCCGTTAACCCTGCGGGGTGGCCTGGCAGTCGCAGCCGCTAGCGTCGTAGCCGCAGCCCGCGGTGCAGGCGAGCGTGCCACCGTTGTTGTAGCCGAGGCTTGCGCACGTGCTGCCGCCCAGGTCCGCGCCGTCGCACTGCTCGGCGCCGTCGCGCATCCCGTCTCCGCAGGCGGATGCAGGGGCGCACATGCAGCCGCGCGGAGCGGCGCGGCTCATCACGAGGCGCAGGAGGTTGTAGGCGAGCAGCAGGCCCCACACTTCCTGCTCGACGCGGGTCGGGGCCTGACTGCGCAGGGCCTCGGCGCGCTCGAGGGTGTGCGTCTTGACCTCGTCGAAGGTGAGTTCGAGTTCCCAGCGCTCGTGGTAGAGCGCGAGGAGCTCAGCGGCGGGATAGGCGACGGGATCGAGGAGCGAGGTGAAGAGGAGGTAGGGGCGGAAGCCGCGGTGGTGGACGTGCACAGCGCGCACGCGCAGCGTCGCGGGCAGCGTGGGATGGGCGGCGCGGGTCCCGCGGCTGGGCGTGAGGTCGACGAGGTGATCGCCGGGGCCGAGGCGCTGAACGACGTGGGCCGTGAGCGCGGTGCGGCCGGCTTTGGCGCGGACCAACCAGTGGCGCTGGCGGGCGGGGTCGGCCAGCGCGTGGAACAGCGCATAGCTGCAAAAGCCGCGGTCGAGGATGACGAGCGCGCGGGCGGGGGAGGGAGGTGCTCCCCCCGCCGTCGCGTGGTTAGGCAGCTAGTTGCAGGTTGAGGACGGGAGACACGACCCCGAGCAGCAGTCCGCGTGGGCGGCACATGGCGCTCCGGGGAGGTTGCAGCAATCACACGCGCCTGCTGGTGGGGTGGTTGCTTGGCATACCTCAGCCTGGCCCGGGCAGAAGCCGTTGCAGGCTCCTGGCTGCCCGAGTTCGCAGCGTTGGTCTTGAGGCACGCACTCACAGGTGTTCGATCCCGCGGGAACATTGAGGCAGACGTCGGTCGGGTTGGGGCAGTCGCCCGCACACATGCCCGGGCCCAACGGGAAGGCCTCCAGCCGACACGGCGGCCTCGTCGTGGTGGTGGTGCTCGTGGTCGAGGTCGT
>CAZWXA010000592.1:0-2197 GCA_964637755.1 uncultured bacterium
ACTGAGAGCCTGAGCAACTATTCACCTGCCGACCGGGCGCGACACGAGACGCGCGGTGGGGGGGACTTGGCGAGCCGCTTTGGTTTCGCCTTCTTGGGGATATCGGGCGGGAAGAGTGCGTTGCTCCGTGCCGCGGCACGACGCTGCGCCGCGCGCTCGGGGGTTCGGGCCGTACCAGCTGGGTCGGGTGCGGCGGCCCGTCTACCTCGGCTGGCCGCTATGCACGCAGCGCGATCAGGCGGAGGATGTTGTAGGTCAGCGCGAAGAGGCAGGCGCTGCCCAAGGCCTTGTCCCGACCACGAACCGCCAGCCTGTTCAACCCGCGATGTGCCTTGGCGTCGGCGTTGACCGTCTCCGCGGTTGCGGCGCGCTCCTTGTAGATCGCCTTGGCTTCGTCGGTGGCCATGCGCTGACGCCAAGCGGCGACCGCCTCACTATCCCCGTCGCGCGGGGTATGCGGATCGCGCTCGTCTCCCTTGCGGGGCTTGGGCAGGGGCGCGTACAACGTCGTCCCGTGCGTCGCGGCCTCATCGACCGCCTCATGCTCAGGGTATCCGCCATCGACCAGCATCTCTTTCGGCCTTTCGCCCGTGCGATGCTCGATCTGATCGAGCATCGGGGTCGTCTCACCCATGTCGCTGCCTCGATTGGTGACCTCGACTCCCACGATGACGCGTGCCTCGTCGGTGGTGGTTGCGAACTGGACGTTGAAGGCAGGACGAAACCCTCCGTCACCCATCTTCATCACCCGAGCCTCGGGATCGGTCGTGGACACACGGACCGTCGCGTCCTTGGCGCCGCTGCGCTTCTTGGTTGCGGTGACCCCCGGAACCTGCTTCAAGGCCTCCTTCAGACGGGCCAAGCGTTCCTGGGCACCCCGCTTGCGTGCCGCGGCCCGGCGCGCGTTGAGCCCGGCGTCGGCCGCTTCTCGCGTCACCGCCTCCAGATGGGTCCGCGCCTCCTCCATCAACGCCTCCAAGGTCTGCTCGCGGCGGAATGAACTAGCCCCAGCGCTCGCCCGAACCCGGGTCCCGTCCTGGGCGACGCGGTGCAGATCGAGCAGATCCTGCTTCCTCAACACGGCCACCACCTGCGTGATCAGTCCGTCGATGACCTCGGTGTGCTGACTGCGAAAGTCGCTCAGGGTATGGTAGCCCACCTCCACGCCGCCACAGATCCAGCGATAGGCGTCGTGGCACTGGGTCAGTCGCCAGATCTCGCGGGCACTGCCTTCCCCCTCGCTGGTGGCGTAAACCCAGAGGGACAGCAGGAGCTTCGGGTCGATGGCCGGTGCGCCGGCGATGTCGTCACGGGCCTCGATCTGGGCGTACAGGACCGACAGATCGAGCTGCTCGACCACGGCCCATATGGCTCGCACGGGGTGATCCTCCGGAACAGTGGCCTCGATGTCGATCCGCCCCCAGGTGATCTGCGAGCGCTCGGCCTGTCGGAGACGGGCTCCGCGCTTCGGGTCGGGTCCCAAGGGGCGCGGCTTGCTGGGGGTGCCGGGCGGCAAAGGGAACAGCGTCGGCGTCTCGGGGTTGGGTTCGGTCGGTGGCGCTGCGGTGGTGAGTGGCGTGGGGTTGTCGTCGGGCATGTTCATAAGTATCATAGCTTATGACCAAAAAGTCAAGTCGTCCCGCTCCCCGTTCCTTGGACCTCACGCTTGAACAACTCGAACAGCGCCACCACGTCCTGCTCCGCCAACTCGGGGACACCGGTCTTGTGTTGCGCGGTACCATCGGAAGGTACCTGATGCGATGCGGCAGCCCCAGATGCCTCTGTGCGACCGACCGCCTCGCTCGGCACGGTCCCTACTACGTCTGGACTCGCAAGGTCGCCGGTAAGACGGTCACCCGCATGCTCTCTGACGAGCAGGCCAAGCGCCTGCGGCCGTGGACGCAGAACATGCGCCGGCTGGATCGCCTCGTCACGAGGCTCCAGGAACTTGGTCTACGGGCCGCCGAAGCCGTCCCGCGGCGCTGAATTGCGGTTCGGACCGGGTGGAGGGGGATTATTGCTCAGGCTCTGAGTTAATATACGCCACATTCGGAGGGTCAATCATGATCCGATTCAGATCTCATCATCGTCGCATCTTCGCGTGCGCCGTGGTCATCATCGCGGCCGGCGTCGCCCCCCCGCGCGCCGCCGAGACGGCGGGCGTCCAGGTCGGCGAGCCGTTTCTCAAGCAGATGAA
>CAZWXA010000593.1:0-2186 GCA_964637755.1 uncultured bacterium
ACGTGGCCAAGCTCCAGTTCGCGCTGTCGATCATGTGGATGTACTTCTTCTGGTCCCAGTATCTCGTGATCTGGTACGGCAACGTGCCCGTCGAGACGCGCTTCTTCGTGCGACGGCTCTTCGTCGAGCCCTGGCGGACGCTGGCGTGGGTGATCCTGGTGATGGGCTGGCTCGTGCCGTTCGCCTATCTGCTGAAGCGCCTGACCGGCCGGCCGCCGCAGCGCCACAAGCCGCTCCTCGTCATCGCGATCTTCGGGCTCGTGGCGATCTTCCTGGAGCGCGTCTTCGTGATCTTCCCCGCCGTGTCCGGGAGCAATTCCCTGCCACTGGGCCCGAGCGACGGGCTCATCACCCTCGGGTTCCTGTCCCTGTTCTTCCTGAGCCGGCGCTGGTTCTTCGCCCGTTTCAAGCCCTTCCTGAGCCTCTCCCAGCCCGCCCGGCATTGACGACGGCCGTCATGATCCACGCTCGTCCCGCCCGGCCGCCGGACGGGAACGCAGGGCCGGCGCGGTCGCCGGTCCCCGCCAAGTCCAGTCGAGGCGGCCATGCTCCGCGCGGACGGCGGGGAGCCGCTCGCGAGGGAAGGCGCGGTGGAGTACTCTCACTCCGGGGGGGAACCGCGCCCGACACCCGATGCTGACCGTCGAAGAGGCCATCGAGCAGATCCTGTCGCGGGTCGCGCCGCTCTCGACCGAGCAGGTCGATCTGCTGGGTTCGCTGGGGCGAGTGCTGGCCGAGCCGATCGCGTCCGGCCGGGACATTCCCCCCTGGCCGAACTCCTCGATGGACGGGTACGCCCTCCGGGCCGAGGACTGCCAGGCTCCCAACGCCACGCTCCGGGTCGTCGCCCGGATCGCCGCGGGCTCGCTGCCGGCAACGAGGATCGGACCGGGCGAGGCAGCCCGCATCTTCACCGGCGCGCCGATGCCGGCCGGTGCCGATGCGGTGATCCCCCAGGAGGACGCGCGCGCCGAGCGCGATCACGTGACGCTCGCGCGGGCCGTCGGGCGGGGCGAGTGTGTCAGGTCCGCCGGCGAGGACGTGCGGGTCGGCGACGTGGCGCTCGAGCCGGGGCTCACCATCGGGCCGGCAGAGATCGGGATGCTCGCGACTCTCGGGCATCCGCGGGTGGTCGTCTACCGCCGGCCGCGGGTCGCGATCCTCTCGACCGGGGACGAGCTGGCGGACCTCGGAATCGAGCCGGGACCGGGACAGATCCCCAACACGAACTCGTACACCCTGATGGCGCAGGTGATCGAGGCCGGCGGGACTCCCGTGAATCTCGGCGTGGCCCGCGATCGGCGCGAGGACATCGAGGCGCGACTCCGCTGGGGGCAGTCTGGCGACCTCCTGCTGTCGTCGGCGGGAGTGTCGGTCGGCGAGTACGACCTCGTGAAGGAGGCGCTCGAAGACCTCGGCGCGACGCTCCACCTCTGGCGTGTGTCGATGCGACCCGGGAAGCCCATCACCTTCGGGTCACTCGGCGAGCGGCCGGTCTTCGGCCTGCCGGGCAATCCGGTTTCGGCGATGGTCACGTTCGAGCTGTTCGTGCGTCCGGCCCTGCGCAAGATGGGAGGGCATCGGCGGCTGACGCGACCGACCATTCGCGCAGAAGCGCTCGCCCCGATCCCCAACCCGGGAGCTCGCCGCGGCTACCTGCGGGTGCAGGTCACGCGGGCACACAGCGGCCACGGTGCGCGACTCACGGGCGACCAGGGGTCGAGCATCCTCAAGTCCATGGTCCTCGCCGACGGGCTGGCGGTGGTGCCTCCGGACACGACGATCGCGACGGGTGAGCCCGTCGAGGTGATCCCCTTGCGGTAGCGGCCCGCTGACGAAGCCCCATCTGCGCGGCCGTTCTCCCTGCGACGGCCGATCCACTCGCCTCGCCTCGCAGCTCCGCCAGTCAGCTCGAACGGCCGCGTCGGTCCGGTCGTCGCGATCCGCTCGGTCTCGCCTCGGCTCCGCCTCGGCTCGGACTGCGCCGTGCCCCTGGGGTTCTTGTGAGCGGCCGGGGGAGGCGGAAGCCCGGTTTTGTTGACTTCTTTTTCGCGCGCGTGCTACGGTCGCGAGGCTGTGAGATCTGCCGGCGCCGCGTTGTGGCTGACCGTTCTGCCTCCCCTCCTGCTCGCGAGTTGCGCGACCACCGAGAGCGTGAACCGCCTGCAGGCGCATGCCGCGGACCC
>CAZWXA010000594.1:0-2186 GCA_964637755.1 uncultured bacterium
ACGACTGGTGGTGGTCCGGCTCCTGCGAGTACGCCGACATCGTCTACGGCGTCGACTCCTGGATGGAGTTCAAGTACCCGGACATGACCGCGTCGAACACGAACCCGTTCCTCCAGGTCTTCCCGCGGACGCCGCTCCGGCGGAACTTCGGCACCGTGAGCGACATGGACACCTACGCGGGCGTGGCGGCGGCCCTCGCCAGGCTCACCGGCGACCGGCGCTTCACGGACTACTGGAAGTTCGTGACCGAGAACACGGTCGAGGTCTACCTGCAACGGATCATCGACGCGAGCGCGCCCCTCCGGGGCTACGACATCCGCGACCTGGAGAGCCTCGCGGCGCAGGGCGTCCCGGCGCTCATGAACTCGCGCACCTACCCGCGGACGTTTTCCTGGGAGCAGGTGCACGAGTCCAAGCCCTGGTACACGAAGACCGGGCGCCTCGAGTTCTATCGCGGCGAGCCCGAGTTCATCGAGGCGGGCGAGAACCTGGTGGTCTACCGCGAGCCCATCGATTCGACGTTCTACGACCCGAACGCGATCGTGGCGCGGCCTCACCCGGCGATCCGGCCGGTGGCGCCCGAGGGGTACGGCTTCGATCGCGCCAAGCGGGACTGGTCGGCGCGGCAGGGCCGGAACGTCGTGCTGACCCCGGAGGAGCTGCTGAAGACCGAGCACCCGCTCCTGTCCTCGGGCTACCGGAACGTCTTCCACACGCCGAAGTACCGCCACGGCTCGCACACGACACCGATCGACACGGACGTCATGTCGAACTTCTTCGGGCCGTTCGGCGACATGTACCGGCGCGACAAGCGCTCGCCGCACGTCGGGGAAGCCTACCTCGACATCAATCCGGAGGACGCGCGCGCCCTCGGGGTGAACGACGGGGACTACGTCTGGGTGGACGGCGACCCGCAGGACACCCCCTTCAAGGGCTGGGACGAGCCGGGACGCGCGGCCGAGTACCACGTCGCCCGCCTGCTTTGCCGGGCCCGCTACTACCCGGGCACGCCGAGGGGGATCATGCGGATGTGGCACAACGGCTACATGGCGACGCCGGGCTCGGTGAAGGGGCACGAGACGCGTCCCGACGGCCTGGCGAAGAACCCGGAGACCAACTACCAGGCGTTCTTCCGGTACGGCTCGCACCAGAGCCTGACGCGGTCCTGGCTCAAGCCGACGCACCAGACCCAGTCGCTGATCTCGCGCAAGAGCTGGACGCACGAGGTGACCAGGGGCTTCAACGTCGACGTCCACTGCGTGACGGGCGCGCCGCGCGAGGCGATGTGCCGGGTGCAGAAGGCGGAGGACGGAGGGATCGGCGGCAAGGGGCTCTGGCGCCCGGTCACCCTCGGGCTCCGGCCGACCAACGAGCGCGAGGCGATGAAGCGGTACCTCGGCGGCGCCTTCGTCGCCGGCCGATGAAGACCGGGGCTCGAACCACGGCCGCCCCGCATCGGGGCCGGGTTGATCGGCCTGCCGACTTTCAGGATTCGGGTGCGTGGGACTCTCGAGATTTGGATACGGGGGCACGGTGATGGCCAAGGTCTACAACTGGCAGCTCGGGCGCGAGATGGACTACCCGTACGAGGGCCGGCGCCCCCAGAAGCAATTCGCCATGCTGTTCGACACCAACAAGTGCATCGCCTGTCAGACCTGCACCGTCGCGTGCAAGACCACGTGGACGGCGGGCCGCGGCCAGGAGTACATGTACTGGAACAACGTCGAGACGAAGCCCTACGGCTTCTATCCGCTCGGCTGGGACGTGAACGTCCTGGACCGGCTGGGCGTCCAGCCGATGGACGGACCGGTCTACGGGGGCAAGACCCTCTTCGACGCGGCCCCGTCGGGTGAGGTGATCCTCGGCTACCTGCCGGACGACCTCGACTACGCCCACCCCAACATCGGCGAGGACGACTCGACCGGCCTCATGCCCCAGGGCGCGTTCCTCCAGATGCCGCACATGCAGTGGATGTTCTACCTCGCCCGCATCTGCAACCACTGCACCTATCCCGCCTGCCTCGCCGCGTGCCCGCGGCAGTCGATCTACAAGCGCCCCGAGGACGGCATCGTGCTCCTCGACCAGAGCCGCTGCCGCGGCTACCGCGAGTGCGTGCGGGGCTGCCCGTACAAGAAGGTCTACTTCAACGCCCAGACCCGCGTGAGCGAGAAGTGCATCGGCTGCTA
>CAZWXA010000595.1:0-2185 GCA_964637755.1 uncultured bacterium
TGCGCGTCTACCACGGCAAGCGGACGATCCCGAAGGCCCACGTGGCCCGCATGCGTCTCGCCATGCCGGCGACCACCGACTACTGGGTCAATGACCAATCCGGTGACCCGCTCTTCGTCATGACGGCTCAGGCCAACGCCGGCATGGTCAAGATGCTCCCGGACGTCTTGACCCAGGTGCGCCAGCTCGTCGGGGACCGCCGCGTCACCATCGTCTTCGATCGAGGCGGCTGGAGCCCCAAGCTCTTCGAGAAGCTGCTGGGCGACCACTTCGACATCTTGACGTACCGCAAGGGGAAGACCCGCCGCGTCGGTGCACATCGCTTCGTTCTGCGCCGCGCCAGGATCGACGGCCGTTCGATCGAATACCGCCTGCACGACCAAGCCGTCCGCTTCCTCGACGGCAGGCTGCGTCTGCGGCAGGTCACGCGCCTGAGCGACGATGGGCACCAGACCCAGGTGATCACGAGCCGGTGGAACCTCGCCGACATCGAGGTCGCCTACCGCATGTTCGAACGCTGGAGGCAAGAGAACTTCTTCAAGTACCTACGCGAAGAGTTCCTGCTCGACGCGCTCACGGACTACCAAGTGGAGCCCGACGACCCGACTCGTACCGTGCCCAACCCCGAGCGACGCACCCTCGACAAGGAGATCCGGAGCGCCCGCGTCGAAGTCGCCAAGCTCGAGCAAGCCTACGGCGCGGCTGCGGTGGACAACCCCGAGGGCCGTCGCCCAACCATGCGCGGCTTCAAAATCGCTCACGGCAAGATCGGCAAGGAGCTCCGCGCCGCACGCGACCGGCTCGCCGAGCTCCGGGCACGCCGCCGCGTGCTCCCGGAGCGAGTCGACGTCCGTGACGTGAGCGACGGCGCCGTCGTCAAGCTCGCCACCGAGCGAAAGCATCTGACGAACCTCATCAAGATGCTCGCGTACCAGGCCGAGAGCGACCTGCTGGCGTTCCTGAGCCGGCACTACGCTCGCAGCGACGACGAAGGACGCACACTCCTGCACGAGCTCTTTCGTGCCGCCGCCGACATCGACGTCACCGACACCGAACTCCGGGTAACACTCCATCCCCTCAGCTCGCCGCACCGCACGCTCGCCGTGCAGGCCCTATGCGAGACGCTCACCGAGACCGCAATGACCTTCCCTGGATCCCACCTCAGGCTGCGCTTCGCCATCCACCAGCGGCCGCAGATCGGACTCGCCTTCCCGGGCCCCCGGGCTAGACCCGCGCCGCCCGCGCCACCGCCGCCACCCCCCTAAAACCGGACATTTCACGCGAGGGGTAGGTCAGGAGGTCTGGATTCGGGCCGGCGCACGGAGCGGAGGCTGTCCTACAGATCTTTCGCACCTTGCCCGAGATCGCAGACGGCGTCACCAACCGCACCGACGACGTTCTCGACCTGCGAGCCGACGCGTTCCTCGTACGCTGGACGAACTTCGGGACCGACCGTGTCGGTAGCGGCGCCTACGAGCGGCTTTTCCTCTGGCTCGGGGTTTTCGGAGCCGATGGTCTCCAGACGCGCCTCGAGCTGTTCGATTCCAACCGCGAAGCCGAGGCGCTCGCCCGCTTCGACGAGCTCATGACCGCGTCGCGGGTCGAGAGATTCGAGAACGCCGCCACGCGGTGGTCGGACCGCTTCAGGGGTGCGTGGGAGGCTCGCGACTGGGAACGCGTCGCCGCGGGTTTCGCGTCGGGATTCCGGATGAGCGACCGCCGCAAGATGATGCGCCTCGAGCTCGATCGCGGCGGGCATCTCGAGACCCTTCGCTTTGTGTTCGAGATGCGCTCGTCAGAATTCACGGGGCCGGTACTCGCCACCCGGGGTGACAAGCTCCTCTTGCAACGGATGCAGCTCGAGGGTTCAGACGGCGACGTCGGCCCGACCGAGGTCGAGTGTCTCCAGGTCGGCGAGGTGGACGACCACGGCGACCGCCTCGCGACCGTGCTATTCGACGCCGACGACCTCGATGCCGCGTACGCCGAGCGCGACCAGCGCTACGCGGCGGGCGAAGCCGCCCCCTACGCTCGCATCTGGGAGGGATGGGTGCGCCTCGGGCCAGCCGCGGCGGCCCGCGACTGGGAGCAGTTCGCCTTCTGGTTCGCCCCCGACGTCGTCACGGAGGACCATCGTCCGCTCGGATTCTTCACGTTGCGCTCGCGCGACGAATACGTGGCGAGC
>CAZWXA010000596.1:0-2182 GCA_964637755.1 uncultured bacterium
CCGTGCTGGTGGCGCTGGTCCTCTCGCTGCCGACCGGCATTGTCGGGAGCGCCGGGAAGCTCCTGGCCCGGCTCCAGGGGCGGAGCCGGGCGTGAGCCTGCTGGTCACGAAGGACCTCGTGAAGTGGTTCGGCGACACGCACGCCGTGGATCACGTGAACTTCACCGTCAAGGAGAGCGAGGTCCTCGCCCTGATCGGCTCGAACGGCGCCGGGAAGACCACGCTCGTCAATCTGATCAGCGGCCTCTTCCCGCCCGACGGAGGCCAGATCCTCTTCCAGAACCGGGACGTCACGAACCAGTCAGTGCACGGGCGCATCAAGGCGGGCATCGCGCGGAGCTTCCAGCTCGTGAACCTGTTCGACCAGCTCTCCGCGCTCGACAACGTCGCGCTCACGATCTTCTCGCGCGAGGGCAAGACCTCGCGCCTCGCCACGCTCGCCACCGCCGCCACCGCCGTCTGGGACGAGGCGTTCGAGATCCTGCGCCTGTTCGGCCTCGAGGCGAAGGCGCGGATGCTCGCGGGCGGCGTCTCGCAGGGCGAGCGCAAGCTGCTGGACGTGGCCGTCGCCTACGCGCTGCGGCCGAAGCTCCTCTTCCTGGACGAGCCGACGAGCGGCGTCTCGACGCGCGAGAAGGCGCCGATCATGGACACGATCACGTCCATCGTCCGCTCGACGGGCATCTCGGCGGCGATCATCGAGCACGACATGGACGTCGTCTTCAACTACTCCGACCGCATCGTCGCGATGCACCAGGGGGCGATCCTGGCCGACGGGACGCCGGACGAGATCCGGCGCAACGAGACCGTCATCACCACGCTCATCGGGACCGCGGAGGCGCCATGACGCCACACGCACCTCGCTCAGGCCACCCGCAGGATACGCCGGCCTCGCGGACCCCCCTACAATGATGCTCGAGCTCGAGCGCGTCAACACCTTCCGGGGACCAGCGCAGATCCTGCGCGACGTCTCGCTCCGGGTCGGCGACGGCGAGTCGGTCTGCCTCGTCGGGCGGAACGGCGCCGGGAAGACGACGACGATCGACAGCATCATGGGGCTCCTCCCGGTGCGCTCGGGCCGCGTCGCCTTCCGCGAGCGGGACATCACGCGCCTGCCCGCCCACCAGAGGGCGCTGCTCGGCATCGGCTACGCGCCCGAGGACTGCGGCATCTTCCCCGACCTCTCGGTCGAGGAGAACTTCCAGATCACCGCATGGCTCGCCAGGCCGGGCGCGACGAGGACCAGGGGCGCCGCGAACGAACGCGTCTTCGCCGTCTTCCCCGAGGTCAAGGACTTTTTGACGCGCCGGGGACTCCACCTCTCCGGCGGCCAGAAGAAGATGGTCGCGATCACGCGGGCGATGACCCTCGCGCCGTCCATCCTGCTCCTCGACGAGCCGTTCGAAGGCCTTGCCCCGCTCGTCGTCACGCGCTTCATCGAGGCGGTGAAGGCGATCAAGGCGATGGGCATCTCCCTCCTCATCGCGGAGTCGAACCTCGTCAACGCGACGCGCGTCGCCGACCGGATCTACGCGATCGACCGCGGGGAGATCGTCTTCCAGGGCGATCCGCAGGCTGTGTTCCGGAACGAGGACGTCATGAAGACCATTCGCGGCTAGGCCCCGCTGGACATCCTCCTCCTCAAGCTCCCTGCTGACGCCGGCCCTCATCGGGGCGGCCAGTCTCGCCAGGCGCCGCTGGGGGCAGGGCGTCAGTGGCTGGCTCGTCGGGCTGCCGCTCACGTCCGGGCCGGTCGCCTTCATTCCGGCACTCGAACAGGGCGTGACGTTCGCCGGTCAGGGTGACGTGCTCCGCAGGATGTTGCTCCGTGGTAGGCTCATGGGCGGCTCCGGTCGATGGCGGTCCCTCGAGGACCTACAACCCGCTTGACGGGGTATTGGGAGCGAGTGTATCGCATCCCGTGTTGTCCACTCGACCGGAGCCCTTTATCTCCTCATCCGGTTCTCCCCGATCGAGAGAGAACTCGGTCCTTCTTCTTCAGCCCCAGCACCGCCCTCCCAGGAGCAGGTGCGATCCTCGGCCTCCGACCGCATGCTCAATCCCGTCCCTCCACCTCGACCAGTCGACATGCGCGACATGCCTCGTCGGTCTGAGGCGGAGCCTCGTTAGAACTCATCGCCGCTGTCGCCGAAGACCGCCCCCACGGTCTCCATCCGCCGCT
>CAZWXA010000597.1:0-2181 GCA_964637755.1 uncultured bacterium
TCACCGAGACCCTGGAGGCCATCGAGCTGGCCAAGCGCGCGGGGTACGGAACCGTGGTCTCGCACCGGTCGGGCGAGACCGAGGACACCTTCATCGCCGACCTGGCCGTGGCCGTGAACGCCGGACAGATCAAGACGGGCTCCCTGGCCCGGGGCGAGCGCACCGCGAAGTACAACCAGCTCCTGCGCATCGAGGAGGAGCTGGGACAGTCCGCCTCGTGGCCGGGCCCCGGTCTGTATACCCGGACCGGCGGGTGAGCCTGCGCCTTGTCGGCGGGATCGCGTGCCTGCTGGCGCTGGTGCTGGTCGTCTACGGCAGCAGCGGCCTGCCGCGCGTCTGGCAGATGAAGCGTGACGTGGAGGCCCTCGAGCGGGAGATCGCGACCCTGCGCGGCGAGACGCGCGAGCTCGCCCGGACCGTTGATCAGCTCCGCTCCGACCCGGAGACCATCGAGAGGATCGCGCGCGAGGATCTCGGGCTCGTGCGCCCCGGCGAGACGGTCCTGAAGTTTCCTTCGACGCCGGGAGGCCGCTGAGGTGGACGCCGTCTGGCACTGGCTGTTCTTCGTCTCGCTGTTCGTCAATTTCCGCGCCTGCTTCAAGCTCCTGCTCGACTGGAGGGGCATGCTGACGACGTGCCGCTTCGTGCGGAAGGCCTACGCGGAAGTCGACAGCCTCCCCGACGAGGCGGCGCTCGAGGCCGACGAGCGCGCGCCCGTCTTTCTCCAGCTCGTGCCGGCCTACCAGGAGCCGGACGTCGGAGAGACCGTGCGCGCCCTCCTGGCCTCCCGGTATCCCCACGGCAAGCTCCACATCGCCGTCGTGACGAAGGAGGAGGAAGAGGCCGCGCCGCACCACCGCATGGCGGTCAGCACCGGAGAGATCGTGCGGCGCCTGCGCGCCGAGCTGCCGCCGTACCAGCAGAAGATGCTCTCGTCGCTCGTGATGCCGGGCGAGGGGCGCAAGGCGCACCAGCTCAACTGGGCCCTCCGACCCGAGAGCCTCGCCACCATGCTCGGCGACGACTATCGCCCGGAGGACGTGCTCGTCGGCGTGAGCGACGCCGACTCCCTGCCGGACCCGAACGCGCCCCGGTGGATCGCCGCCGAAGAGCTGGCCGGACGCGGGGCCGACGTGTACCAGGGGGTGACGCTCTCGTTCGCCAACTACGATGGGCTCCCGGTGCGCGGCCGCGTCTGCGCCGTCCAGCAGTCGTCGATCTTCATCCGCGTGTCGATCGCCCGGCTCATCAACGAGCCCCGGCGCATCCACCTCTTCGAGCGTCTCGTTGCCAGGACGCCTGCCCTCGGGCGCTGGCTCCGGCCGGCGTTCGAGTTCTGCTTCCGGCGCTCCCAGATCTGTCTCGGGCACAACCAGTTCGTCCGGCTGTCGCGGTTGCAGAAGCTCGGCGGGTTCCCCATCGAGGGCGCCACCGAGGACTCGACGCTTGGCTACGCCCTCGGCGCCAGCGGCGTCCTCATCAAGCCCGTCCCGATGCTCGAGCTGACCGACCTTCCCGAGACGTCGGAGAAGGTCGTGCGCCAGAACGCCCGCTGGTACAAGGGCGTCCTCGACGACATCCCGTTCCTCTGGCGAGTCTGGCGGGCCCGGCCGACCGCGTTCAACCTCGCCCAGTTGCTCCGCCACGCCGGCAACAAGGTGGTCGAGTGGCCGGTGGCCGCGTTCGTGTACCCGGTCGTGGGCTTCCTGGGCTGGCATCTCGCATACTGGTTCCCCGATCGCCCCGCACTGGTCACGCTCTCGCTCGCGTTCCCGTCCATCTCGCTCGGGCTCACGATCTGGGTCGGGGGCATCGTCACCCAGGAGCTGCTGGAAAGCCTCCAGCCCTACTTCCCCCGGCCCGTCAGCCTGGCCCGCACCACGCTCCGCGCCAAGTTCTGGGGCACCTTCCGCTGCCAGACCTACTGGCTCCTGGCGACGCGCGGCGCCTGGCGCGTGCTGTGGGCCCTGGCCCGGACCGGACGCTACGAGCCGGCCAAGACCGACCGGATCCGGCGGTGACGGGTCGAGTCGCGACCAGGACTCGGGGCGCCGGCGCGGGGTTTCCTAGCGCGTCGAGACGATCATGCGCGTTGACAGCGGGCTCCGGCTGCGGTAAGGTGACAGAGTCACCGCGGGGTGGAGCAGCCCGGTAGCTCGTTGGGCTCATAACCCAAAGGTC
>CAZWXA010000598.1:0-2179 GCA_964637755.1 uncultured bacterium
CCGCGCCGGGGGCGAACGCCATCGTGGCGAGGGGCGCCCACGGGGGGCGCGTGCTGCGCCCCGCCCCGGCGCGCCAGACCACACTCGGGCCCAGCACGCGCCCGCCCACCGCGTGACCCAGACTCTTGACGGCGCGGGGCACACCGCGCCGGCCGAGGAGATCCGCGCGGCGGTCGAGGGGCTGCTCCAGATGTCGCCGGCCGGCGTCACGCTCGACACGCTCTCGAACACGCTCAAGTCGCGGGGTTTCCGCCGGCCGCCGGGCTCGCCGCGCCTCATCACCCGGCTCCGGCACCTCGCGAGGATCGAGGTGACGCCCTCCGGGATCGTGCGGCTGCGTGAGTCACCGGCGACGGGCGGTGCCGCCATCGAGGACGAAGGAACGCCCGGGCTCCACCCGGTGGCTCAGATCCCCGGCATGCCCGCGATCGTCGTCGTGAGCCAGGGGGCCGAGGACGAGACGCGGGGGAACGAGGCGCTGCGCGCGGCATCGGCCCCCGGCTCGCTGGGGTCGGGGAACCAGCGGCGGCGCGGAGGGCGTCGCCGCGGTCGGCGGAGCTGAGGCGGCAGGGGCGCACCCCCGACCAGGGGGATGCCGCCGCCCCTGCCGCCGGCGGCGGCGAGCCCGAACGCCAGTGAGTCGTCGCCCACACCTACCACGCGGCTGCCGGCCTTGCCCTCCGAGCCCCAACCAGGACTCCGAGCCACATCACTCCGAGGAGGCCTGCGCCTGCCGCGATCCCGAACGCCAAGGCAGGACGACCGGCCTGTAGCAGGGCTCCCACGTAGAGGCTCGACAGCATGTCCCCGACCGCGTTCGCGGACGCCAAGATGCCGAAGCCCAGGCTCCGCAGCTCAGGCGGGAGCAGCTCGGCAGCCGTGGCCTTCTCGAGGGTCTCCTCGACGGCGATGTACATGCCAGACAGGAGAAAGGCCACAGCGAGCCAACCGACCGACCGGGAGAAGCCCGCGAGGATCAGGTTGGTCACGATTCCAAGGGCATAGCCGGCTGTGAGGATCCGCATCTTCGAGCGCCGATCCCCGAGAGCGCCGACGGGATAGGCGGCCCCGGCGCTGACGAGGTTGTGAAACGTGTAGAGCAGCACGGCGATGGAGATGGCCCCAGGGGTGTGCCCGCCGTTTTCGCCGACCGCTTCTCCCGCGAGCCAGATCAGGAAGGTGCGGGAGAAGTCGCCCATGCCGAACAGGAACACGCCGACCAGGAAGAGCCAGAAGCGGCGCGGGATGCGTGGCCGACTTGTGTGAGCCGTGGCAATCCGGACGGGGAGGACACGGGGGCTCCGCTCGCGCGTCATGAAGAACATCGCCGCGGCGGCGGCAGTCCCAGGGATGAGCGCCCAGAGGATGACCGCGCGGAAGGGAACGCCGAGGCCAATGAGCAGAGTCGCCGCCAGCGGCCCGGCCACGGCTCCGGCCATGTCCCCGGCCCGCTCGAGGCCGTATGCGCGCCCGTAATGGGTGGGCTCGACCGCGTTCGCCAGGAGATCGTCGCGAAGAGGCCCGCGGAAGCCCCTGGCGATCCACGCGACACTCCGGCAGGTGAGGATCGCCGCCAGCGTCTGGCTCAGCGCGATGGCCCCGGTGCCGAGCGCAGTGACCAGGTATCCAAGCGAGGCGATCTCCCGCTTCCGCCGCACATAGTGCCCGGCCACGCCCCCGCCCAGCTTCGAGAGGCTGACCAGGAAATCGGCGAGGCCCTCGATGACGCCGAGGGCCGCGGGCCCAAGCCCTACCGTCGCCAGGTACAGCGGCAAGACGGCCGTGGCCATCTCATGGCTGAAGTCGGAGAAGAGTGTGGACAGGGCGATGCCGACGACCGTGCGCGTCACCCATGGGCGCGTGCGACTCCCGGCGGACCCCTCGAGCCGCTCAGGCACCGGTCGCCCCGGAAATCTCCTCCACGATCGTCACCCGCCTCGACCGCCCGCTCCCGTCCCGCCAGAGCACCCGCGCAGAGGCGCCTTGAAGCCATGAGCGGCCGGTGCGAACGTCAGTGCCGACCCTGCCCCGGTCCTCTCCCTGTGAGGGGGGTTCGTATGCGCGGCATCGAGGGCGAACAGGTCCTGGTCCCGTGCGAACTTCACCGCCGCCGTCGCCTGAGACCAGTACGTCGCGGCGATCGGAAACCGGTACGGGTAGCGCGCGGTCAAGGCCCGTT
>CAZWXA010000599.1:0-2168 GCA_964637755.1 uncultured bacterium
TAGGCTACAGGCGACATGTCTCTGCCGCCCGGCACCCGCCTCGGTCCCTACGAGATCCTCTCCCCGCTCGGCGCGGGCGGCATGGGGGAAGTGTACAAGGCACGCGACCCGCGACTTGGGCGGGACGTCGCCATCAAAACGCTGCCACCAGCATTCGCGCAGGACCCCGAACGGCTGGCGCGTTTCGAGCGGGAGGCGAAACTACTTGCATCGCTCAGCCACGTGAACGTCGCGGGTATTCATGGGCTCGAGGAGGTGGAGGGACACCGCTACCTGATCCTGGAGTACGTCGAGGGCGAGAGCCTGGCGACGCGGCTGTCGCGCGGGTCACTGCCGGTGGACGAGGCACTGGAGGTGTGCCGGCAGATCGCCGCCGGGGTCGAGGCAGCTCACGAAAGCGGAGTGGTGCATCGGGATCTCAAGCCGGCAAACGTGATGCTGACGCCGGCGGGTGTGGTGAAGGTGCTGGACTTCGGGCTCGCGAAGTCGGGCCCCACCTCGAGTGCGAGCTCCGACTCGAACCTGTCCGCCTCGCCGACAATGACGGCAGCGATGACCGGCGCAGGGATGATCCTGGGGACGGCCGCCTACATGAGCCCGGAGCAGGCGCGCGGGAAGCCGGTGGATCGGCGGACGGACATCTGGTCATTCGGGTGCGTGCTGTACGAGTGCCTGTCGGGGCGGCGTGCGTTCGCGGGCGAGACGGTGTCGGACCTGATCGCGAGGATCCTGGAGCGCGAGCCGGACTGGGCGGCGCTGCCGCCGCAGGTGCCTGCGAAGGCGCGGGAGTTGTTGCGGCGCTGCCTCGACAAGGACGCGAAGAAACGCATGCGGGATGTCGGGGACGCCCGGATCCAACTCGAAGAGGCGCTGGTCGAGATCCAGTCGTCCAGCCGCCTGGCGGTGGCCGCGGCAGAAGCACGAAAGCACTCCCGTGCGGCGACTCCATACTCCACCCTCCTCGCTCTCGCGTCCGGCGCCGTCATCGGAGCGATCGCGGGCATCGCCGCCTGGAACACCGTCGGGCCCGGCGCGACTCTGAGGATGAAGTCGAAGGCATTCGGGACCGCCACCCATCTTTCCGTGACGCTTCCCAGTGAGATTCGCTTCGACTCGGTAGGGCTTTCCCGCGACGGCTCCGCGCTCGTTTGCCTCGGACGGCCGAGGAAGCCCGAGGGCGCTACTGAAGAGCCGGTGCCGAGGATCTACACGCGGCAGTTGAACAGCTATGACGTGAAGCCACTGCCTGGGACCGAAGGCACCGTGTTTTTCCTTCAGTCGCGGGACGACAGGTCCGTGTTCTTTCTAGCTCCCGTGAGCCGCGGCTCGGCGAGACTCAGGATTTCGAGGGTCCCCCTCGATGGAAGCGCCCCGCCGATTGGACTCACTGACTGGAAAGACAATTGGGGCGGCGTGGTCGCGCTCGACAGCGGCGATCTCCTCGTCCTGATGGATCAGGGCACGGCTTTCGTACGTGTTCCCGCGGATGGAGGGGAGCCCGGGTCACCGACAAAGGTGGACGCGGGTGAATATCGGGGCAGCTTGCGCACGTCTAGCGTTCTTCCCGGCGACGCGGGGGTCCTTCTCAACGGGGTCTCCTACGGCTCACGCGGGTGGTACTACCGCATCGCGCTTCTCGATCTGAAAACAGGCAAGATCCAGTTCCTGCTTGACGATGGCGGCAACGCGCAGTACTCGCCGACCGGGCACCTCCTCTTCGCGCGCGGCGACGCGCTGCTCGCCGCTCCGTTCGACCTCGGCCGCCTCGCCATCACCGGCCCGCCCGCTCCGATCCTGAGCGGGTTATGGACCCGGCTCGCGGCGGAACCCGCGGACTTCAGTCTCGGCAGCAACGGAACGCTCATGTATCGGCATGGTGGCACGGTCCTTACCGAGCGACGTCTCGTGACGGTGGATACCAGCGGGAACGTCAAACCATGGAACGACGAACGAAGGATGTACATGACCAATCCCGCCATCTCGCGTGACGGTCGCCGCTTTGCGACCACGATCACGAACGCTCAGGGTATCGACGAGATCTGGGTCTCTGATTTCGACCGGCCCGCCCTGAGAAAGGTCGTCGCCGTGCCGGACGCCGACTGCGACGTCGGCTCGATGACACCGGACGGCGAGGCATTCGTCTACTGGAGGAGCGGCAAGGACGAGAA
>CAZWXA010000600.1:0-2160 GCA_964637755.1 uncultured bacterium
AGACGGCCGCCGGCGCCGAAGACGCCGCGGGTCTGGTGGAGATCGAATACGAGGTCCTGCCCCCGGCCGTGGACGTTGTCGAGGCCATGCGCAAGGACGCTCCGCGTGTGCGCGTGGCCAGCTCGGCCGCCGGCGAGGAAGAGCTGGCGATGCACGGCGCGGCGGTCGGGGGGCAGCGGCTCCAGGAGGACGTGGGCCCCAACGTCGTGAGCACGCAGCACTTCAGCCGCGGCGACGTCGCCCGTGGCTTCAGCGACGCCGATGTCGTCGTCGAGCGCCGCTACACGACCCCGATGGTGCACCAGGGCTATCTCGAGCCCCGCGCGGTGCTGGCGGCCGTGGATCCGCTGGGGGCCGTGACGATCTGGACCGGCACCCAGGCCCTGTTCTTCACGCGCTCGGAGGTGTGCGACGTCCTCGGGCTCCCCGAGCACCAGGTCAGGATCGTCGCCACCCCGCTCGGCGGCGGCTTTGGCGCGAAGTTCGTCCTGCTGGAGCCGCTGGCCGGCGCGCTGACCCTGCGGTTGAGGCGGCCCGTGTCCGTCGTCATGACGCGCACCGAGGAGTTCCTCGCCACGACGCCGGCGCCGGCGGCCGTGTTCGAGCTCAAGATGGGGGCCAGGCGAGACGGGATGCTGACGGCCCTGCAAGGCCGCGCCGTCTTCGATACCGGGGCGTACGCCGGTGCCCCCCTCGGCATCGCGCTCCTGCTGATGGGGAGCTACTACCAGACGCCCAATCTGGACCTCCGGGGCTACGAGGTGCTCACGCACAAGCCGGGCAGCGGCGCCTACCGCGCGCCCGGCGCCGTGCAGGCGACGTTCGCCCTCGAGTCGCAGATGGACGAGCTGGCGCGGGCCATCGGGATGGACCCGCTGGACTTTCGATTGAAGAACGCCTCGCGACCCGGGGATCCCATGGTCACGGGACAGCCGTGGCCGAAGATGGGCCTTCGCGAGTGCCTGGAAGGCCTGAAGGGCGAGCGCGATCGCCGGCCGCGGCCCACGGCCGGCTCGGCGGACGGACACCTCCGGCGGGGAGTGGGCGTCGCCGTGGGGGGCTGGATGGGCGGGATCGAGCCCGCGAACGCCGTGTGCCGGATGGACCGTGACGGCACGATCAGCATCCTGGTGGGCTCCATCGACATCAGCGGCACCAACACCGGGCTCGCCCAGATCGCCGCCGAGAGCTTCGGCCTGCCCCCCGAAGACGTCCGCGTGATCAACGGCGACAGCGACACCGCGCCGTACGCGGGCGCCACCGGAGGCAGCAAGATCACCTACACCGTGGGGCTGGCCGTGGAGCGCGCGGCCCGCGACGCGCGGCGCCAGCTGCTCGCCATCGCCGCCGACAGGCTGGAGGCGGCCCCGGAGGACCTCGAGATCGTGGACCGTGCGGTCCGGGTGCGGGGCGTGCCCGATCGCTTCGTCCCCCTCGCCGAGCTCGCCCGGGCCAGCATGCAGTTCGGGGCGAAGTACGAGCCCGTCTTCGGCCGAGGCGCCAGCGCCACTATCGCCCGGTCGCCGGCCTTCGCGGCCCACCTCGCGGACGTCGCGGTCGATACGGAGACGGGCCTCGTCACCGTCATCGGCCACCTCGTGGTCCAGGACGTCGGCCGGGCCATCAACCCGGCCGCGATCGAGAGCCAGATTCACGGAGGCATGGTGCAGGGCCTGGGGTGGGCCCTCCTCGAGCGGATGCGGTACGACGCGGAGGGGCAGCTCCTCTCCGCGACGCTCATGGACTACGCGCTGCCGCAGAGCGACCAGGCCCCCCGCATCGACACCGTGCTCGTCGAGGTGCCCTCCGACCACGGCCCGTTCGGGGCCAAGGGGGTGGGCGAGCCGCCGGTCATCGGCGCCCCGGCGGCCATCGCCAACGCCATCGCGGACGCCACCGGGACGCGCTTCACCGACTTACCGATCACGGGCGAGGCGATCTGCCAGGCCTTGCGCGGAAGACCATGACGACTCCGTCGTGTGCTGGCGGGACGCTTACGCTGGCGCAGGGTCTTCGAGGAGACCGGGCCTCTCCCCCGTCTCCCTCGAGGCCGGCCGCGAGGGCGGACCTCACCCGATCAGGATGGGGTTCCCGGGCGACCCCGTGGCCCCCTTGATCGGCAGGGGGCTGAAGACAAAGGCCGCCTGGTAGACACCATCC
>CAZWXA010000601.1:0-2152 GCA_964637755.1 uncultured bacterium
TCTCGATCCAGGCGCCCCACTTCTGCATGTGCTTCTGCATCTCCTCCGGTGACACATCGGCGCCGGTCTCGCCCCCTCTGAACAGGAACAGGAAGTCCGTCATGATCGTCCTCCTCGCGTGGTGGTTGACCTCACTCCCGGCTCACAGGCGTTCGATCCGCCCGGGTCCCGCGGATTGCCGTCACGTGACGGGCACGGAGCCGAACCCGGCCATGATGCGCCGCACGTCGTTCCTCCCACCCTGGCACTTCCACGCCGCCCTCCTGGTACTCGAGCCGCGTGCCGCGCCGTCGCCCCGCATCTCCGTCACAAGAAAGACGATCGGCGGGTCGGGAACTGGACACCGGCCGGGCGGGGCCCCGGCCGTCCTCTCCGGCTACCCGGCCAGAGCCGCGGACGGCCCGTCGAGCAGGCGGACCTCCTGGGGCACGACGCCGAGGCCGATCCCGCGGGCATGGAACTGCTCCACCAGCGCACGGTAGATCTCGCCCTCGGCCGCCATCAGGTCGGCGACCGGGACCCATGGGTGGACGCCGACGGTCATGCCCGAGGCGCCCACCTGGGCGATGCCGACGAGAGGCGCCGGCTCCTCGAGCACCCGGGCGTTGCCCTGCACGACGTCGCGGGCGACCGCGAGCACGGCGGCCAGGTCGGCGTGGAGCGGAACCACGACGGAGAGGTGGAGCTGCTGCATCGTGCCGAAGTTGTGCAGGATCTCGCCGACGATCTTCCGGTTCGGGATGACCACCCGCGACCGATCGGGATGCGTCAGGGTCGTCGAGAACAGCTCGATGGACTCGACGGCGCCGTGCGCGCCGACCAGCTCGACGTACTCGCCGACACGGAAGGGCTTGGTGAAGATGATGGTGAGCCCCGCGATGACGTTGCCGAGCACGCCCTGGAGCGCGATGCCGATCCCGAGCCCCGCCACCCCGATGCCGGCGACGAGCGGCGCGATCTGGAAGCCGAACTTGTCGAGCGCGACCACGAGGGCGAAGAGCAGGATGACCACACGGATGACCCGCACGAGGAGGAGCCGCATCGGCGGTTCCATCGCCCGGGTCCGCAACCGCTGATCGACGAGGTTGCCGACCCACCGGGCGACCAGCAAGCCCGCGGCCACCATGACCAGGGCGCCGAGGACCTGGAATCCGTAGCGGATCGCGAGATCGAGGACCAGGCCTTTCACCATGCTCCGAGCCTCCCCGGACGCGATGACGGCCGGTTCATCGACCGCGCGCCCTCATGGCACGCCCGGGCGCGGCCCGGCCGGGCTCCGGAAGGTGCTCGCCGCTCCGCCCGGCGCCGACCGCGGGGGACGGATCCATGCGGCAGGCCCCGCTCCTGGAGGCGCGGCTCGCCCGCCGCGCGAGCCCGGGACCGCGGGGCGCGAGAGCCGCTCATCCCGCGGGCCCGTCACGCAACAAGTGACGCATATTTGCGACGGATCGCCGGGGGAGTACTTGTGCAAAGGCGATTCACTTATCTTGTGACGGGCCCGCGCGGCCGAGCTGGGTGAGGATGAACGCGTAGTCGAAGGCCAGCTCGCGGAGGGCATCGTAGCGCCCGGAGGCCCCACCGTGCCCGGCCTCCAGGTTGATCTTGAAGAGGAGCGGGTCGTCGCCCCGCTTCGTCGCGCGGAGCGTCGCGACGTACTTGGCCGGCTCCCAGTACATCACCTGGCTGTCGTTGAGCGAGGTCCGGACCAGGATGGCCGGGTAGCGCTGGGCCCGGATGCCCGTGTACGGGCAGTAGGCCTTCATGGAGTCGTACTGCTCGCGGACCTTCGGGTTGCCCCACTCCTCGAACTCGCCCACCGTCAGCGGCAGGGACTCGTCGAGCATGGTGTTGATCACGTCCACGAACGGCACGCGCAGAACCGCCGCGCGGAACAGGTCGGGCCGGTCGTTGAGCACGGCGCCGACGAGCAGCCCTCCGGCGCTGCCGCCCTCGATCACGAGCCGGTCCGGGGACGTGTCGCCGGCGGCGATCAGGAACTCGGCAGCCGTGATGAAGTCGGTGAAGGTGTTCCGCTTGGCCAGCATGCGGCCGGCGTCGTGCCACCGCTTGCCCAGCTCGCCACCGCCCCGGACGTGGGCGATCGCGACCGTCACGCCACGGTCGAGGAGGCTCAACCGGGCGGACGAGAAGC
>CAZWXA010000602.1:0-2151 GCA_964637755.1 uncultured bacterium
CGTGATCACGAATGGCCCGGTGGCCACGGTTCCTGCCGCCGCCTTGAGGAACGTCCTCCGGCTGAGCTTCCCGGTCATCGCTGCCTCCCTTTCGCCGAGCCACGCGTCTGGCTCGGGCTTCGGTGCGGGGTACTCGCCCCTGCCGAGCCCACCCGTGCTCGAGCTTCGAGACGCTCTACGTGCCGTCCGAGTGAGCCCTCTCTCGGCTCGGGGCCGCGCCGAACGCCGGCATCACCTCCCGGGCGAACCAGGCGAGCTGCTCCAGCATGACGGCCTTGGGCGTGCCCATGCTGGAGCTGACGTTCACGTACTCGAGACCCGGGTATTTGTCCTGGAGAGCCCGGAGAGAGGCGACGAACTCCTCGGGCGGACCGCAGAACCACGCCCCCGTCCTGGCGAAGTCGGCGAGGGAAGAGATACCCGCCGCGGCCCAGCCGCCGCGCCGGGCAGCGGCGCGGACCTGTGCCTCGGTGATGCCGGGCACGAAGCCGAGCGGCGCGAACATCTTGACGTGCTCCTCGAACCAGGGGGTCGCCTCGCGGATCGCCTTCTCCCGGGTCTCGGCGAGGTGGAAGAAGATTCCCAGGCACAGGTTCTCGCCGAGGCCCAGGGTCACGCCGGCGCGCGCGGCCGCTTCGCGGTAGGCCTGGATGGGCCGCTCGGCCATGATGGCGGCGCCGCCACCGATGATGCCCTTGATGCGGTGCTTCATCATGAAGTCGAGCCCGCGCGGACTGGCGCTGACGATGGGCTGCCAGCACTCCACCGGGCGGCGCAGCGGGCGTGGGACGAGGGTGATCTCGCGGAGCTCGTATCCCCGATACGGCACGGCCGGCGGGAGGGTGTAGTGCTTGCCGTGGTGGGAGAACGACTCCTCGTGGAAGGCCTTCATGAGGACCTCGACCTGTTCCTCGAAGAGCTCCCGGTTGGCCTCGGCATCCAGCATGGGGCCGCCGAGCGTCTCGACCTCGCGCGTGTGGTAGCCGCGGCCCACGCCGAAGGTCACGCGGCCCCCGGTGAGGATGTCGGCGGTGGCGAAGTCCTCGGCCAGCCGCAGCGGGTGCCACATCGGCGTGATGTTGAACCCGCAGCCGAAGCGGAGCCGCCGGGTCGCGTGGGCCAGGTGCACGGCGAGCATGAGGATGTTCGGCACGCACTCGTAGCCCTCGTGCTGGAAGTGGTGCTCGGCGAGCCACAACGCGTGGTAGCCCAGGCCGTCCATGGCCCGTGCCAGGGCCTCGGTCTTCTCGAACACCGACGCGAGATGCTCGTTCGAGTAGCGGCGCTCGTTGGCCGGCGTGGTCTCCTGCCCCATGTCCCCGAGATCCACGTGTCCGGCGTACAGCGACGAGAACTTGGTGATCATGGCGGTGACTGTCCTCCCCAGGCGGTGTCGACCAAGGATCCCGCGTCAGGAT
This sequence comes from uncultured bacterium, assembly GCA_964637755.1. GTDB lineage: Bacteria > Methylomirabilota > Methylomirabilia > Rokubacteriales > CSP1-6 > AR9. The sequence continues at coordinate 1,419 of CAZWXA010000602.1, forward strand.
ACACCAAGGCCGACCGGAGCTTCATCGCGGAGGTCGCCGGCCGAGCGGCGTCGCCCGGGGCCGTCGAGCCGACCGTGCCCTCGAGGCGCGCCCGAACGGCCACGGTCAAGCCGGGCGCGCAGCGACGACCTTCTCGTAGGCGACCGAGGACTGCACGCGGTCGTCCGGGATCGAGTAGTACGCCCGGAGCGCGGCCTCCGAGTCCGGGGTGAGCCGGTAGCCGGCCTTCTCCAGCGCGCTCCGCGCCTTGTAGTTGGCCCGGTAGGTGCCCACGAGTATCCGAGCCACCCCGCGGACCTGGGCCTCGAGGTGCGCGAGGAGCCGCGAGCCGATCCCGCTTCGCTGCGCGGCGGGATCGACGTAGCCGTGGCGGAACAGGACCACGTCCCGCACGTATTCGAGGCCCATCACCGCGGCCAGCGTGGTCCCGGCGAACGCGCCGTACCATGCCATCCGCCGGGCCTCGGCGTCCCACGTGGCCGCGGTCATCTCCGGCTCGTGGTGCTCCCCGGGCGGGAGGAACTCCCGGTACCAGCGCGCCGCCTCGTTGATGACGGCGAGCGCCTGATCGCGATCGGTGGCCGTCAGGCGACGGATGGTGACGCGGAGCGGCCCACGATCGCATGCCACCGACGTATTCTATGCCTGCCGATGGGGTGGGGGAGTCGCCGCCATCAGCTCGCGCGCTAGCCACGCCAGATGGCCTCGTCGAGGCTTCCCCCGACGGCGCCGT
>CAZWXA010000603.1:0-2147 GCA_964637755.1 uncultured bacterium
TTTCGTCGCCTGATCCACGATCTGGCCCGTGTCCAGATCGATCACCCCGCCCGCCGTGTCCGGGCCCGTGAGGTGTTCATCGTCCACATGGACCCGCCGGAGGCGCGCGTGCTCCGTGTCCACGATGACGTACACGGGCGCCTGGGAGCGAAGCATCACTCGGGCCATCGTGCCTCCTTCCGTGAGTGAGGGTCAGACTCGCCTCGGGTCCCTGGTGTCGGGGGTGGGGTGGAAGCGCCGGCGTCAGAGCGCCGGGAACGCAATCGCGCCGTCCCGGAGCCCGGTCTGGACGAGGGCGTCAAGCTCCTCCTCCGAGGCGGTGACCCGGAGGGCCGGGACCGGGCCCGCGAGGCGCGTCGCCCCCCCGACTTCAAGCAGGCGGGAGCAGAGCCACCCGCGCCACTTGGGGAGCGCCATGAGGCCCCGGTGGGCGAGGAGGTCCGTGAGCAAGGCGTCAGGGAGGGCGTCGTCGGAGGAGGCGAGGACGAGCCGGCTTGCTGGCCGCGGACAATGACTCAGGTCCGCCAGCAGGAGGCCGTGGAGGGCGCCGGAGGGAAGCCGGCTCCAGCGGGTCCGGTAGATGGCGTTGTTGGCGGGGTGGAGCGTGAGCCGGGGGCCATCGGGGGGCGTGATCCGCAGCGGGGAGTGGGCGAGGAAGGCGCTCTGGAGCGCACGGACCGCAAGCGGCGAGCCCACGAGGGAAAGGAGGTAGCCGTCGACGCCCCAGGCGTCGTCCGATTCATCGGCGCTGGCGACCCAGGCATCGCACCAGCCGGTGAGCGTTTCTGCGGGACCGGTGAGGGCGCGGATCGTGGCAAGCGGGACGGTCATGGCTCGTGGGCCTTCGCCGGGCTGTCTTCGAGGACCTTGAGGGCGCCGTTCGGGAAGAGCAGCTTGACCCGAATGCGGAAGACCTCCTTGGTGTGCTCGACGATCCGGTCGTCCTCTTCTTCGGTCCACGACACCTCGTCCTTTCTGACGAGGCCCCGCACGAGGTGGCGCTCGGCTCCCTCGCCGATGAGCCCGTCGAGCTCCCCGGCCGCCAGAAGCAGGCCCAGGTGTCCGGTGTGCAGGGGGAGCGGCGGCCGCTCGCGCGGGCTCCCGTTGAGGCGCGGCCCGGAGTCCCAGAGCTCTCGCCAGGCCGGAGACTGGCTCACCTCCTCGGCGAGGAGCCCGGGGTCCGGGCGTGAGGAGCGGAACAGGTGGAGCGGCGGCGTGGGGGGCACTCGATACGACGGGGCCTCGGCCAGGGGAAGCGGGGGGAGCTCTCCCCACCGGAGCCGATCCAGGCGCGCCTGCTCGCCCTCGTCGAGGGCGGCGCGCCCTTTTCTCACGCAGAAAATGACGATCTGCCGGAACGCCCTGTACTCCGGGTCGGGGAAGCGGTAGAGGGTGATCCGCTCGAACCAGCTGCTCAGGACCCGCATCGTGGGCGGATCCAGGCGCCGCTGGGGAATGAGGTAGACCAGGACCCCGCCGGGGACCAGGGAGGGGTGGGTGTCCCGGAGGAAGCGTCGCTCGGTGCGGAGCGCCCGCCCATCGTCCTCTCGAAGGTCCGCATCGTAGGGCGGATTCAGGAAGAGGATCGACGCGCTCCCGTGGGAGAGTCGCGCGTCCTCGTACCCGCAGGAAAGGACGTGTCCGAGCGCGGTCGCGGCAGCCCGGGCGCGCCCGGGGTGGAGCTCGATTCCGTAGGTGAGGGCCTGGGTCCCGGCGGTCAGCCGGGCCAGGGCGCGGCCGTCCCCGCAGCACGGGTCCAGTGCCGAAAACGGGCCGTCGGGGAACCCAAGGAGCGAGCGGATCTTGTCGACCACCGATCCCGGGGTCGGGTAGTAGCCGAGCTTCTGCCGGGAGACCGGACGGGCCACGATCGACCTCTCTCTGTCTGGAAGGAACTGAGTGGCGCGTGAGTCCGCGGACGGTCAGTCTTCCGCCGGGAGCATGACGGTGATGCACGGGGACCAGTCGTCGGCGGGCCCGCAGACGGCCTTGAGGGTGACGATCCTGCGGTCGGCGCCGTGTTGAATGACGATGACCTGGAACTCGAGGGTCTGGGCCGGGCCTTTGGATCGGCGGATCGCCACGCGCAGCACGGTGAGCACGTCCCAGAGCCGGCCGGCCTCCGACTGCCCGAGGGCGCGGCTCTC
>CAZWXA010000604.1:0-2145 GCA_964637755.1 uncultured bacterium
GGCGCGCCCGCCGGCGCCGAGCCGCCGGGCTCGATGGCGCGCGTGGGGCCTGGCGTGCTGCGGCCCCTCTACGCGCCAGCGTCGGAGGTGACGGAGATCCGCGTGCCGGCGTTCGATCTGGACCGGGTGCCGGTGACCAACGGCGATTTCCTCGCCTTCGTCGAGGCCCACCCGCGCTGGCGGCGCGACCGGATGGCGCGGGTGTTCGCCGAGGAGGGGTACCTCGCGCACTGGGCCTCGCCCACGACACTCGGCGCGGGCGGCGCCCCTGACCAGCCGGTCACGCACGTGAGCTGGTTCGCGGCGAAGGCCTACTGCACCGCCCAGCGGAAGCGACTGCCCACGGAGAGCGAGTGGGAGCTGGCCGCGGCGGCGGGCGTCCGCGGCCCCGAGGGCGCCGGCGAGCCGGGATTCCGCGAGCGCATCCTGAGCTGGTACGCGCGTCCGACTCCGAAGACGCTCCCGCCTGTCGGACGGGAGCCGCCCAACTACTGGGGCGTCCTCGACCTCCACGGGCTCGTCTGGGAGTGGGTGCTCGACTGGAACGGCACCCTCGTGAGCAACGACAGCCGGGAAGGCAAGACCGGCGACCGGCTCCCCTACTGCGGGACCGGTGCCGTGGCGGCGGGCGACAAGGAGGACTACGCCACCTTCATGCGGATCGCGTTTCGCAGCTCCCTCGAAGCCCACTACACGACGGCGAACCTCGGTTTTCGCTGCGCGCGGAGCCTCCTCCCCGAGCCGTCGCGATAGGGATGCGCCAGCCCGGTGTCGCGAGCCAGCGGGGTCCGGTGAGCTCCCGCGAGAACCCTGTCCGCGCGCCGTTCGCGGGGGCGTGATGCGCCGGTCCGGCTCCGGCACGGGCGCAGCGGCGATCGGCCGCGTGCCGGCGGTGCTCTGTGCCGCCGCGCTGTCGGTCTGGGCGAGCGGAACTCTCGTCGGGGCGGGCGAGGTCCACCGGACCGAGGCGCTCGGCCCGGCATCGGCGGGGCGGGGCTCGATCTACGAGCTCGGGGTGACTCTCGTGGACGAGGCGGGCGCGCGGGTGGGCCTCGATCTCTTCCGAGGCCATCCAGTCCTGATCAGCATGTTCTACGCGTCCTGCCCCGACGCCTGCCCGCTGCTCATCGGCCACATCCGCCGCATCGAGTCCCGCTTGCCCGCGGCGGCACGGTCGGCTCTCCGCGTCCTCCTGATCACCCTGGATCCGGAACACGACACGCCGGACGTCCTGCGGCAGCTCGCCCGGCGGCACGCCGTCGACGCGGCGCGCTGGCGCTTCCTGACGGGGGACGAGGATGCCGTGCGCGAGGTCGCTGCGGCACTCGGCATCAGGTTCCGGCGACTGCCCCGCGGCGTGATCAACCACTCCTCGGTGATCACGCTGCTCGACGGGGCTGGCGCCGCCGACACCCGCATCGAGGGTCTGGGGCAGCCGAGCGGGCGGCTCGTGGAGCGGGTGACGTCCCTGGCTCGACGGAGGCCCTGAGACTCGAGCGATTCCGCGGTGGGCGATCGGCCGCCCTTGCGACCGATCGCGCCGGGCTGGCTCCTGGCTCGCCCGTTCAGGGAGAGACCCCGGGGACTCGGCCCAGCCCGCCGGGAGCCGCGGCTGGCGCCCGCGCGCTCACATGCCCGTTTTTCCGTCCCTCGCCTTCAGCTGGGCATCGTGCTCCTGGATGAACGCGAGGATCTCCTCCGCCATGCCCAGGAGCCTGATCCACTGTTCCTTGTAGAGCGTCACCGGGAAGCGTCCGAGGCCGTACACCGAGAGGCCGCCCTTCTCGCTGACCCTGAGCGAGATCCTGCCGGTCCGCTGCCCCTTCAGGCGCTCGTTCTCGGCCTTGAGGCGTTCGATCTCCTCCCGAAGCTCGCTGTCGCCCACTCCACTCTCGCTCCCGCCCATGTGTCACCTCCCAGCGTGGGGGTCGGGACTCGTCCCGCAACCCCGGAGCGCCTCCGGGCATGCGCAGCCCGCCCGCGCACATCGTACCGGATTCGAGGGTGGGATGTTCCCCTCGTCGGGCTTCCTGTCTATGATGGCGCTGATGCGGCGATGGATCGTCGGGGGCGCGATCGGCTTCGGCGGCGTCGGCGGTCTCATCGCCGCCAGCATCCAGGTCGCCTACTGGCTCGACTACCTCG
>CAZWXA010000605.1:0-2119 GCA_964637755.1 uncultured bacterium
ACCTGTGGCCTTTGGCTTCGGAGGCCAACGCTCTATCCAACTGAGCTACAGGCGCCTGTGAGAAAATCTACAGGCTTGCGCGACGCGAGTCAACCAGAGGATCGGACGTCATGCGCAGCGGTTCGAGAGTTGAGCCCTCCGAGAAAACTGTGGAGGAGCTTCGAGCGCGCTCGGGGTGATAATCGCGGTCATTGGCTGGCGCGTGGCTCTTCCGGGAGCCGATGTTCAGAACGCGCGGCCGTCAGGTCTAGCCTGCGTCCGGGATGGGCAAGGACGAAGGGCGCGGGCAGGAAGGACACGGGCATCGCTCACGAGCCTCGGCGCCACGAGACGTACACTCACGGGCACGCCCCGGCGGCCGTCCGCCAGCACGGCCAGCGCACGGCCGAGGAGGCGGCCGCCTTCCTCCTGCCCGAGCTGAAGCCGGGGATGAGGCTGCTCGACGTCGGCTGCGGACCGGGCAGCATCACCCGAGGGCTGGCCGAACGGCTCGCGCCGGGACAGGTGATCGGCATCGACCTGTCCCGCGAGACCCTGGAGGCGGCCCGGCGAGATGCGGAGGCCCGTGGCCTCGACAACCTCCGGTATGAGGAGGGGAGCGTGTACGAGCTCCCGTTCCCCGACGGCTTCTTCGACGCCGCCTATGCCCACCAGGTCTTCCAGCACCTTCGCGAGCGCGACGCGGCGCTGGCCGAGATGCTTCGCGTCGTGCGGCCGGGCGGCCTCGTCGCGGTGCGTGACGTCGACTGGGGGACGGTGGCGTACTGGCCGCGGGACCCGTGGATCGACCGTTTCGTGGAGGTCCACCTGCAGACCTGGTACCGGAACGGCGGCGAGCCCCGGATGGGGCGACAGCTCCGCGCGCTCTTCAACGCGGCCGGGGTCGCCGATCTCCGGATCACGGCCGCCGTCTGGTGCTATGCCACACGCAGCGAGACCGTCGAGTGGGGGGAGTCCTACGCCGCTCGCCTCCTGACGTCTCCCATGGGGGGGCGCGCGGTCGAGTACGGCTTCGCGTCCCATGCGGATCTCGAGGCGATGGCGGCGGCGTTCCGGACCTGGGCCGTCCATCCAGACGCGCTCTGGTCCTTCACGCACGTCTCGGCTCTGGCCCGGAAGGTCGGGTGAGGCGGATCCGAAGGCGGCCCATCGAGCCGATGACCAGATCGGCGAGGCCTGGATCAACCCACGCTCGGCGGGCGACAACGCGTCGGTCAGCAGCGCCCGTCCGATCAGAGCTCGGTGAGGGAGCGGATGATCCGGTGGGGGCGCACCGGGCTGGTCGGGGGTAGGCCGAGGCCATCCCGGTCGAGCCAGACGCCCCGCACGCCGAGGCGCTGCGGGCCGTCGACGTCGAAGTCGAGGTTGTCGCCGACCATCCAGGCGTCGCCGGGCGCGACCCCGAGGGCCCCGAGCGCGTGCCGGTACACGATCTCCTCCGGCTTGCCGGCGCCGAACTCCCCCTCGATCACGATGACGTCGAAGAAGCCCGCCAGGTCGTGCTGCTCGATCTTGTCCCGCTGCTGGCCGGCGTCGCCGTTGGTCACGAGCCCGAGGGGGATCCCCTGCGCCCGGAGCGCGACGAGCGTCGCGCGGGCCTCCGGAAAGAGGCGCATCGTCTCGCGGCGCACGGTCGCGAAACGCCGGGCGATCGCCGCGTCGAGCCCGGCGGCCGACACGCCGAGGCAACTCATCGCGTGGGCGACGATCTGCTGCCACGCTTCCAGCATGTTCACGCGCTGCCGGCGGTGGCGGACGGGGTCGTCCCAGAACCAGCGGCGCGCCGTCGCAATCGCGGCGACGAGAACCTCCACCTCGACGCCCGCAGGGGGACCGCACGCCTGGCAGGCATCCGCCCACGCGGCATCGACGCCGCCCGAGTAGTCGAGCAGGGTGTCGTCGAGGTCGAGCAAGAGCGCCTGCATCGCTCCCTCACTGTCCCGCTGATACCGGGCTCGCGCGCTCCGCGTCCCCGGCCAGAGCCGTGACATCACACCGCGCGGTTCGTCAGGTCCGAAGGACGAGAACGGGAACCTCCGCCCCGCGGAAGACGCGCGCCGCCATACTGCCACGGAGGGCGCGTCGCCACCAGCTGCGACCGCTGCTCGTCAGCGCGATG
>CAZWXA010000606.1:0-2118 GCA_964637755.1 uncultured bacterium
CCGACCAATCGCGCTGTTCATCTGGGCCAGTGTGCCGCCGACCCGGAGTCCCAGGCGATAGAAGTGCGTCGGGTGTGGTAACGGGCGGCTAGGAGGCTGGTCGTTTGACACTTGTTTCACTCTGATATAGAGTTTCACCGAGAGGTGAAACAGGTCACAGCGATGAAACAAACCCGAGGCATCGCCACCGAGGTCGCCTTCAAGAATCTGTTGGCCGACATCCTGGGCGAGGTCCCATTCGCCAAGATCCGCCGGTGGGCCCAGGCTGTCAAGGCCGACGGCCTCGAGATTGACTTGGCCGTGGACGTGGTGGCCGGGGGCGCGCCGTGGCGACTCCTGGTGGAGGTCAAAGAAACCGGAGAACCGCGCGTGCTGCGGGGCGCCATCCAGCAGCTCCAGACCGCCCTAACGAAGCGCCCGCGCCAGTACGGCGTGCTGGCCGCCCCGTATGTCGGCCCCGTGGGGCGGGTAGCGTGCCGGGAGGCGGGCGTCGGCTACCTGGACCTCGCCGGAAACTGCCGGCTCGTGTTCGACCAGGTGTTCATCGAGCGGCTGGGCGCCCCGAACCCCCGCGTCGAGCGACGACCGCTGCGATCGATCTTTGCCCCTCGGGCGAGCCGCGTCCTCCGAATGCTCTTCACCGAGCCGCGCCGCGCGTGGCAGGTGCAACAGCTGGCGCGGCAGGCCCGGGTCAGCCTCGGCCTGGCGTTCAAGGTCAAACAGCGGCTCCTGGATCTCGAGTATGCTCGAGAGACCGAGGAGGGGATCCAGCTCGCGCGCCCCGAGGATCTCCTGCGGGACTGGGCCGCGGCCGGACTGCCCCGCAAGCGCGAGCAGCTCGACGGCTACGCACCGGGCGAGCCCGCCGAGGTCGAGGCGGCGCTCGGCGCCGCCTGCCGGGCGCGGAGCATCCGCTTCGCCTTCGCGCTCTTCTCCGGGGCGGCACGGGTGGCGCCATTTGCTCGCTACGCCCGCAGCGCGGCGTACGTCGACGCGGACCCCGCCGCCGTCGCCGCCGGGCTGAGCTGGAAACCGGTGCCCTCAGGTGCGAATGTTACACTCCTCGAGGCTCCGGACGAAGGCGTCTGGTACGGGCTCCAGCACGTCGGGGAGGACCCCGTCGTCAGCGACGTCCAGCTCTACCTGGACCTCGCCGGGACGAAGGGTCGAGGGGAGGAGGCGGCCGCCTTCATCCTCGAGCAGCGGCTGCGCCCCCGATGGTGACCCACCGGGGCGACTACGCGGCCGAGGCCGTCGCAGCTGCGAGGTCGGTCCTGATCGAGCTCGTCCAGCTCTTGGGCGAGTTCCGAGACCAGATCGTGGTCGTCGGCGGCTGGGTGCCGGGTCTCCTGCTGGCCGACGCCCGGGAGCCGCACATCGGCACCCTGGATATTGACCTGGCGCTCGACTTTCAGCGCCTCCCGGAGACCTCGTACGCCACGCTGCTCAACGCGCTGATCAGCCGAGGCTACCGGCAGGATCCACAGCAGCCGTTCCGGTTCTTCCGTGAGGTGCCGGTCCCCGACCGCCCACCCATCGTCGTGGAGGTGGATCTGCTGGCCGGCGAGTACGGCGGGACGGGACCCGGGCACCGGACCCAGTCCGTCCAGGACGCCCGCGCCCGCAAGGCGCGCGGATGCGACCTCGTCTTCGCGAACCCGCACACCGTGACGATCGAGGGCGAGCTCCCCGGCGGCGGTCGGCTCAGCGTGACCTGCCGGGTCGCCGCCATCGTGCCGTGGCTCGTCATGAAGGGCATGGCGCTCGCAGACCGCCTGAAGGAGAAGGACGCCTACGACATCTACTACGCTGTCCACGTAGACCCGGGCGGGCCGGCGCGGCTCGCCGAGGAGTTCCGGCCGCACCTCGCGCATGCGCTCGTGCGGGAAGGGCTCGGGAAGATTCGATCGAAATTTCGTACTCCTGAGGACGCGGGACCCCACTGGGTGGCCGACTTTCTCGCCGAGGTGGATCCCGAGACGCGGGCGATCTTGCAACGGCGTGTCTACGAGGTGATCACGGCGTGGCTGGATCCGCTCGGCGTTGAACCGTGGCAGACCACGGCGTGACGTTGCCTGCCGACTGGCAATGTTGGGGCTCACGGCGGCTCGCTGCTGC
>CAZWXA010000607.1:0-2110 GCA_964637755.1 uncultured bacterium
TCAACCTGACCGCGGCCGCTCACGTGGTGCACTTCGACCGCTGGTGGAACCCGGCTGTCGAGAACCAGGCGACCGATCGCGCCTACCGCATCGGGCAGCACCGGAACGTGCTCGTGCACAAGCTGATCTGCCGCGGCACGGTCGAGGAGCGGATCGATCGGCTCATCGAGGAGAAGCGTTCGCTGGCTCGCGGCCTGCTCGAGGGCGGCGGCGAGGCGCTCCTCACCGAGATGACCAACGAGGAGCTGATGGCGATGGTGGCCCTCGATGTGGATCGGGCCACCGCCGAGGCGTGAACCCGAGGGCGAACAAGGAGACCGCAATGGCCTGGTACGGTTACGGTGGCTGGAGCTTCGACCCGTACGTCCCGGTGGCGGTGAAGCAGGCGCGGGCCGCGAGGGCGGTCGCCAGGGTCGCCCGGCAGCGCGGGCGGGCGGCCGAGCCCGTCGTGATCCAGCGGCGCGGGCGCGGGATCGCGACCACCTTCTGGGGCACGGCCTGGTGCGACAACCTCGAGCGCTACATGGACTTCGCCAACCGGCTGCCGCGCGGGCGCACCTACGTGCGCAATGGCTCCGTGGTGGATCTGGCGATCGCGAGGGGCACGGTCGAGGCGCTCGTGGCGGGGCGCGAGCTGTACACCGTGAAGGTCCGCATCGCCCAGATGAAGCCGGCGCGCTGGCGGGTCGTGGTGACCCGCTGCACGGGCCGGATCGGGTCCCTGGTGGGGCTCCTGCGCGGGGAGCTGTCCCCCGAGGTGCTGGCGGTGCTGGCTGACGCCCGGGAGGGGCTCTTCCCCGAGCCGCGCGAGATCACGATGGAGTGCTCGTGCCCGGACTGGGCGGACATGTGCAAGCACGTGGCGGCGGTGCTCTACGGCGTGGGCGTGCGCCTCGACGAGAAGCCCGAGCTGTTCTTCACCCTGCGCCAGGTCGACCAGACCGAGCTCCTGAGCTCGGCCACGTCCGGCGCCGTCTCGCGAGCCGGCACGGGGGCCAGGAAGCGCATCGCCGCCGCGAAGCTGTCCGACGTGTTCGGGATCGACATCGAGGCCGAGCCACCCGCCCCCGGGGGGGCTCGGACGCCGGGACGAACGCGGGCCAAGCGGCCGGGGAAGCCCGATCACCCGCGCCCCCGGACGGGCAGGACCAGACAAAGCAAGCCGTCACCGCGACGATAGACGTGTCTCGTATGAACCGAGGACGCCCCGGTCGCCGGTTCTTGCTTCGAGTCGCGCGAATCGCGATGGCCGCGCTGGGCTCCGCCGTGGCGCTGGCGCCCGCCGCCGCCCCGGCCAAGTCGCAGGTGGTCGCGACCCTGCCCGATCTCTGGGCGCTCACGGTCGCGGTCGCCGGCGACGCGCTCGAGGTCAAGGTCGCGACCCGCCTCGGCCAGAACCCGCACGACCTCGAGATCCGCCCCAGCCAGATCCTCCTGCTCTCCCGGGCACAGGTGCTCGTGCGAAACGGCCTCGAGGAAGACTCGTGGGTCGATCCCATCGTGGAGGGTTCGGGCAATTCCAAGCTGATGCGGGGCTCCGCCAACGTCATCGAGGCCGTGCGAGGGGTGCAAGTCCTCAAGATCCCGACGGGACCCGTCGACCGGTCCCTCGGCGACGTGCACCCTTCCGGAAACCCTCATTTCACCCTCGACCCCGGGAACATCCCCCCCGTCACGGCCAACATCGTCGGAGCGCTGTCGAGACTCTTTCCCGACCTCGCGGGAACCTTCGAGCGCAACCGGGCCGCCCTCCTGCAGAAGGTGGCCGACGCGGATCGGCGCTGGAAGTCCATCATGGCCCCCCACCGCGGCAAGAAAGTGGTCAGCTATCACGACAGCTGGCCCTACTTCTACCGCGCCTTCGGCCTGGTGGACGGCGGGATCGAGGAGGACCGTCCGGGCGTGCCCCCCTCCCCGCAGCATCTGACCTCCTTGATCCGGCGCATGAAGGACGAGAACATAAAGGTGATCTTGCTGGAAAACTGGTATCCGCCCGATCTCTCGAACTTCGTCGCCCGCGAGACGGGGGCCAAGGTCCTGGCAATTCCCCAGTCCCCGGGGGCGGCGAAGGGAACGGAGGACTACATCGCCCACATGGACTACCTGGTCA
>CAZWXA010000608.1:0-2104 GCA_964637755.1 uncultured bacterium
GGCTGAATGGTCAGCTCGCCCGTCGAGCGAAAGGTGATGGTGTAGACGCGGTCCCTCTTGAGCTTCGTCGAGACCGCCTCGCCGTGCAGGGCACGAACCCCGCGCCGCTTGGCCTCCTCTGGGTCGTTGGCCAGCTCCCAGAACCTCGCCCAGAGCTCCCGCTCGAAGGGGCTCGGGGCCCGCTCGGCCGCGTAGGCCTGCGGCATCTGTCCCGCCTTGTCCAGCACCTCGCCCTCAGCGGGTCGGCGGCGGTCACTGAAGATCCGCCGAAAGAGCAAGAGCGACTTGCCCTTGAGCGCATCGCCGGCGGTGACGAACGTGTCCTCGAACTTGATGACCAGGGCGTCGAAGTAGACCTCGTCGCCGACCAACGAGAGCTCGCGAGGCTCGCCGATCACGTCGCCGTTCGAGTCGAGCTCGCTGAACCGGATGCGCGTCGTCACGTGCCCGTCGGCACCGGGCTCCTGGCTCAGCACCACGATTCGCGCGCGCCGCTCGGTGTGGCGGAGGAGGCGGACGGCCGCCTCGAGGGCGTGGTTCCGTTCCGTGAGGGCCCCGATCTGCGCCTCGCGTTCCGCCAGCTTTCGTTGGAGCTGTCGGCCCGGGGCAAGCACGATCCGATCAGCCAGGTAGACCCCGCCTGATCCGGCGCCGACGAGGAGCAGTGTCCAGAGGAGCAGCGAGCGGGCGCGAGCCATCGGCACGTCCCGGGGTCAGCGCTACAGGCGGGGGAGGACCTGCTCCTTGAGCAGGGTCATCGACCGCGCCCACGCGTCCCGGGGTTCCCACTCGTGGGCGATGACGAGCAGCGTGCCGAAGCCGCCCACGTCCTGCTGGAGGCGCCCGAGCTTGCCCGCCACCTCGTCGGGGTCCCCGACGATCCACACCTCATCCATCAGGTACTCGACGGTGACGTCCGAGTCCGGCATGTCGGGATCCACCTTGGCCAGGCTCAGGAGATTGACCTTCTTCAGCAGCGGCAGGAAGTACCCGTTCCAGTCCCGCGCCAGCGACCCCGCCAGGGCCTCCCGCCGGGCCTGCGCCCTCGTCTCGGCGACGTAGACGTCGCGCGAGACCCGCCAGGTCGCGCGGTCGGGCGTCCGTCCGCTCCGGCGGGCCCCCTCTTCCACCCCTTCCCAGTGAGTGCGCAGGATGCGGGCGGGCACGAAGTTGATGCTCATGGGCAGGAAGCCGCGCTCGCCAGCGAGGACCAGCGTGTCCGACTTGGGCGAGACTCCCGCCACGCCGATCGGCGGATGCGGGCGCTGGTACGGGCGCAGGTGCAGGGCCAGCCCGATGTCGTCCTGGGGCTCCGGCACCCGGAACCGCCAGTACTTCGACTCGTAGAGCCCGGGCTTGGGGTCGTTCCAGAGGGTGAGGATGGTCTCCAGGGAGGCTCGGGTCATCTCGCGATGCTCCCCCGTCTGGGGGTCGAACCCGAACAGCTCGAAGTCGCCGGGAAAGCCGCCCGAGCCCACCCCCCAGTAGAAGCGGCCCCGGGCGAGCTGATCGAGCATTGCGATCCGCTGCGCCAGCATGAGCGGGTTGTGGTTGGGCAGACAGGAGACTCCGGTGCCGAGCTTGATCGTGCGCGTCATCCCCAGCGCCTTGGCGATGAAGAGGTCCGGGCACGGGATGTTCTCCCAGCGCGCGGTGAAGTGCTCGCCGATCCAGGCCTCCTCGAAGCCGAGGGCGTCGAGGAACACGATCTGCTCGAGATCCCGCTCCAGGGTGAGAGCCTGATCGGAGCCGGGCGGGTGGAGTGGCATCGCGAAATAGCCGAGACGCATGCGGACCTCCCGATGGCAGATTCGTCACACTGATACATTTCCCCCCGGGCGTCAAGGGAATTGCCGGCCAAGAACCGGCCGGTCCCGGAGCAGCGGGTCGAGAAGCCCGTTACTTCCTGGCGGCGCGCGCGAGGGCCGCGATCTTGTCGGCGAAGTTGACCTGGCTGTCGTCCTCGGGAGCGTAGCCGATCTTCTGGCGCGCGCTGGCGATACTCCAGAAGCGGTGCGTGTTGCCGCTGATCCCGTAGACGATCAGGAAGGGCACCCCGTGCTCGTCCCGGATGTCCTCGGCCTCCACCATCCGGATTGCCTGC
>CAZWXA010000609.1:0-2099 GCA_964637755.1 uncultured bacterium
CGCTGGGTGCGCCAGGCGGACACAATTTGTAAACGCGCCTCCCCCTCTGTCCGCCGTTCGGTTCGGCCCTGCTCGGGCTTCGGCGCTCTCACCGGGCCCGGCTGTGGAGTCGAGTGAGCCGCAGACGTCGATAAGCACTCGTGAACTCGGTGTCGGTAACGTCGCCGTATGCGGCTTCGTGGGCTTGACTGTCTAGGTGCTGTACATCTACTGTCCATGTGCTGGACAGACCGGCGGTGACGGCCCGGGCCGTCATCGCTCGCATCCGGTCACTTGATCGGGCGGCTCGGCCCGTGCACCAGGCGGGATCGCATCAGAAGTGGCGCCTGCACGACGGCTCCGTCGTCATCGTTCCGCTTCACGGGGGTGACCTGCCTGTCGGTACGCTCCGAAGCATCGAACGACAGGGCGCCGCGGCCCTTGGGGCCGGGTGGCTGGCGCGACATCACTGAGGCGTAGACATGCAGACGTTCGAAGCCGGCTACGAGTACGACGGGCGAGCCTGGGTCGTGCAGTTCAAGGACCCCGACGTCGCCACGTTCGGACGGAGTCTGCGCTCGGCCAAGACGTACGCGCGGGAGGCGCTGGCCGCGTACCTCGAGGTCGACGACCTGGCGGCGGCCGGCATCGAGGTGGTTGACCGGGTTGCCCTCCCGGTCCCCGTGGAGGCGGAGGTGGCCCGGCTGGGAACGATGCGCCGGGAGGCCGAGACGATGCGCCGGGAAATCGCCAACGAGACGCGGCGCGCCGCCCAGCAGCTCCGCAGGTCCGGTCTCTCGGTGCGGGACGTCGGCGAGATCCTCGGCGTGTCCCCCGCCCGCGTGTCCCAGATGGAGCGGGAGCCGGCCGGAGGCCAGGGCTAGATGTAGTTCCCGGGGTTCGTGAGACATGCGGTCAGACCATCATGAGGTTCGCGAGCCAGCTCTGGAGATGGTCGAGGGCGGGGACACGCTCGAAGCCGCGAGCGGTGAATGGGGTGCCGTCGTAGCGCTCGGCCGGGGTGTGCCAGTCGAGCTCCCCGTGGAGCCGGTCGTAGTTGTAGTAGGTCGCGAAGTGGGTGAGCCCATCGGCCGCCGCGTCGAGCGTCCGGAAGATGCGGCGGTCGAGCAGCTCCGACTGGAGGATCCCCCAGAAGCGCTCGATCTTGCCGTTCGTCCAGGGCGAGTTCACCTGGGTCCGGATGTGGCGAATGCTGAGCTCTTCCAGGGTCCGGCCAAAGAGGGTCAGGACACCCGGCATCCAGACCACGAACGGGCTGCCGTTGTCGCTCATGAGCTCGAGCGGCGCGCCGCACAGCTCGACGCAGTCGTCGAGCCAGGCGAGGATCGGCTGGGCCCGAGGGTGGGGCAGGACGCGCAGGCCGATCAGGAATCGCGAATGGTCGTCGACGAGCCCGACGATCCAGACCTTCTCGGACTCGCGCACCGAGCGACGCAGGAAGAACGGGCCCTTGATGTCGATGTGCCACAGCTCGTTCGGTCGGCCGCGCTCGTAGGCGGGGCCGCGCTCCCGCCGGACCGACGGCCGGGCCGTCCCGAGCTCGGCCAGCAGGCCGTCGACGGCGTGGTGGTCGAGCGGGTAGATCGCCCGGCGGGTGAACTCCGCGGCGAGACGCTTGGCGTTCCAGTAGGTGAGGAGACGGACGACGATCACCGCCTGCTCGACCCAGGCCGGCAGTCGCTCGCGCGGTGGACCAGGCCGTCGATCGACCAGGGCTTCGAGACCACCCGCCGCATAGCGGACGCGCCAGCGATGCAGGCTCGCCCGGCTGACCCCGAGGGCGAGGGCCGCGGCGATGCCCTCGTCGCGGGCGACGCGGACGCACCGCGCCCGCAGCCGGAGGCCGGTCAGGTCAGCACCCGGCGCCGGCCCAGGCGGTCGGCCGCCACGCGTGGCCAACAGCAGGAAGCCAGGGCCCTCCTGGTACGTATGACGAAGGAGACGACGATGCGGTTCGGCGCGGTGATTGCCGGGGAGCTCGTTCATCCCCGGACGCTAAGACGTGTCCCCGCTGCATGTCTCACTAACCCCGGGAACTACACCTAGGCTCCGCCACGGGCGGGGCCGAGCGTCCCGGCCGCGAGTCGAGCGTGCCGGGT
>CAZWXA010000610.1:0-2092 GCA_964637755.1 uncultured bacterium
GTACGGCACGTGGCCCGACTACTTCACCCAGTCGCCGTACTTCCCGCCCGAGTCCGCGCAGTGGCTGGTGGACCGGGGCCCGAAGAACATCGGCTTCGACTTCTTCGAGGAATACTGCGCGAGGCTGGCCGACTTCACCTCGGAGGACTTCGCGATGCACCGGGTCATCCTGGGCGCGGGCGTGGTCATCATGGAGGGGCTCACCAACCTGGGCGCGCTGCCCCGGCGGCGGGTGGAGTTCGCCGCGCCCTTCTACAAGATCGCGGGCACCGAGGGGGCGCCGGCGCGCTTCTTCGCCACCGTATGAGCGGTCCCGACGGCGTCCTGCTGCAAACCGAGAACCTCACCCGCTCGTTCGGCAGCCTGGTGGCGGTGAACAGCGTCTCCCTCACCGTTCGACGCGGGGAGCTCCGCTCCATCATTGGGCCCAATGGGGCGGGCAAGACCACGTTCTTCCGCCTCGTGTCGGGGGAGATGGCGCCGTTGGCCGGGCGCGTGCTCTTCCAGGAGGCCGACATCACCGGGCTGCCGCAGCACCGGGTGTGCCGGCTCGGCATCGCCAAGTCCTACCAGATCACGAACATCTTCCCCCACCTCTCGGTGCTCGAGAACGTGCGGGTGGCCGTGCAGGGCCACGGGCGCTCGTTCAACTTCTGGTCGCGCGCCGACGCGCTCACCGTCTGCCAGGACCGGGCCGCCGAGATCCTCGCCATCGTCAGCCTCGCCCCCCGGGCCGAGCGGCTGGCCGCGCACCTCTCCCACGGCGAGAAGCGGCATCTCGAGATCGGCATCACGCTCGCCTCCGATCCGGCGCTGCTGCTGCTGGACGAGCCCACGGCCGGCATGAGCCCGGAGGAGACCGACGAGACCATGGTGCTGATCCGCGAGCTGGCCCGCGCCCGCACGGTGGTGCTGGTCGAGCACAAGATGAAGCTCGTGATGGGCATCTCCGACCGCGTCACCGTGTTGCACCAGGGGCAGGTGCTGGCCGACGGCACCCCCGAGGAGATCCGGATCTCGTCGTCGAGAACGTCGGCGCCGCCACCTGGAAGCAGTCGATACGCTCGCTCCGCAAGGGCGGGCGGCTGGTCACGTGCGGGGCAACGAGCGGGCCGATCGGGGAGACGGACCTCCGGATCGTGTTCTGGAACCAGCTTCACATCATCGGCTCGACGATGGCGAACCGCAAAGAGTTCAACGACGTGATGCGGCTGTTCTTCGCCGGCAAGCTCAAGGCCATCATCGACGAGGTGGTGCCGCTCGAGCAGGGCGCCGCCGCCCAGACCCGGCTCGCCGAGGGCAAGCAGTTCGGCAAAATCGTCCTCACCCCATGATCTCCTGGCTCGCCGCCGCCCTCCTCGTCGTCATCGCCGCGGCGCCGGCGAGGGCGCAGACGAGCACTCCCGACCCAAACGCCGCGTTCCTCGCCGACGTCGAGAAGGTCAAGGCCCATTTCCTCGTGAGCCAGGAGCTGTACGCCGCCGGCCAGGCCGGCCCCGCCGGCGTGCACGCGGCCCATCCCGTGCACGAGATCGGCGAGCGGGTCGTGCGACCGATCCGCCAGGCCGCGGGGCCGGAGGCGGCCGAGCGCGCACGGACGCTGCTCAAGCAACCGGGCCGCACGCTTTCGTCCAAGCCCCTCGCCTCCGCCTACCGTGACGCGGTGACGCAAGCGTCGGCCGGACTCGATGATCTCGGGAACCGCGTCGTGCCGGCGCCCACGCGCGACAGCGTGCCGTTTCGGGCCCGGGTGATCGCGCTGGTCCTCGATGGATTCGTCGACGAGTACGACGAGGCCATCAAGGGCGGGAAGATCACTCAGCCCATCGAGTATGGGGACGCGTGGGCGTTCCTGCAGCGAGCCACCGCCCGCTACCGCGAGATCGCGGAGCGCGTCACGGCGCGCGCACCGGCGACCGCGCGCGCGATCGAGGCCGACTTCGCCGCGCTCGCTCGCGGCTTCCCGGGGATCACGCCACCGACGACGCCCCTGTCACTGGACGAAGCGAAGACGCTCACCAAGCGTCTCCGCGAAGCCCTCGCCACCCTCTGAATACATGGGGGGCCCCGAAATGGCCCCCCATACCCCCCC
>CAZWXA010000611.1:0-2088 GCA_964637755.1 uncultured bacterium
CGAAGTAGAGGAGCTGGGCGAAGGCGAGCGTCAGCATCGCGAAGTAGATGCCGCGCCGGCGCAGGCAGAAGACGCCCACGACCGCGCCGCCGAGGGCGGCCGCGCCGAGGCCCGCAGCGAGGCCGCCCCAGAGCGAGCCGACCCCGAGCTTCGCGAGCGCGATGCCGGTGCCGTACGCGCCGAGGCCGTAATAGGCGGCATGCCCGAAGGAGAGAAGGCCAGTGTACCCGTAGAGCAGGTTGAAGCCGAGCGCGAAGAGGCCGTAGATCAGCACCTGGGTGGCCAGGGACTCGTGCCGGGAGACGACGGGCAGCGCCGCGAAGACGGCGAGGAACAGCGCCACGGGATGCGCGGTGACCCACGCCGTCACCCGTCGGATCATTCGACGAGCCCCGCCTCGCCGGACCGGCCTGGGTGCGTGGGGCCGCCTTCCACGCGCGAACAGAGGTTCGGGAGTTCCGTCGAGCGGCCGCCTGGACTCATTCCAGGAGCCCCGCCTCACCGAAGAGGCCGCTCGGCCGGACGAGCAGGATCGTGGCCATGGACACGAACACCATGATCTCGGCGAGCTTCGGCGCGAAGTAGGTCGTGAGGCCCACCACCTGGCCGATCAGGAGCCCGGCGGCCACGGCGCCGGGCAGGCTGCCCATGCCGCCGATGACGATCACGACGAAGGATTCGATGACGACGGTGACGCCCATCTCGGCGTAGACGCCGCGCATCGGCGCCGCGAGCGCTCCGGCGAGCCCGGCCAGCGAGGCGCCGATGCCGAACACGAGGAGCCGCACGCGCCCGAAGTCGATGCCGAGTGCCTGCACCATGATCGGGTCGCGCGACCCGGCGCGGACGACCAGCCCGAGGCTCGTGCGCTCGAGGAAGAGCCAGAGCGCGACGAGCACCGCCGCGGTGACGCCGATGACGAAGAGCCGGTAGACGGGAAACATGGTGAAGCCGAGGTTCACGGCCTGCGCCAGCGCGCGGGGCGGATTGACCGTGAGCCCGATCTTCCCCCAGATGAGCCGCACCGCCTCGATCAGGACCAGAGAGAGCCCGAAGGTCAGGAGGAGCGGGTCGTCGAGGCTCCGGCCGTAGAGCGGGCGGACCAGCACGCGCTCGACCAGGAGGCCGAGGCAGCCAACCATCAACGGGGCCACGGCGAGCGAGAGCCAGAAGTTGCCCGTCAGGCCGAGCAGGAAGAAGCCGAAGTACGCCCCGAGCATGTAGAAGGATCCGTGGGCGAAGTTGACGACGGTCAACAGGCCGAAGATCAGCGAGAGTCCGACCGCGAGGAGCACGAAGATCATGCCGAGCACGAGGCCGGTGAAGAGCTGCGCCGCCAGGGTGGCGAGCGAGATGTCAGGCACGCCGCCTCTGGATCCTCTCGGGCGGCCCGGGGAAGCCGTTCACGCCCGAGCGCTCACGCGAGCCCTTTCTCCGCGCAGGTGCGATCCAGCTCCTCGCTGGCCGGGACCCGGCTGACGACCTCGAGGAGGCCCCAGTCGCCGCGGGTCTTGCCTGGCTCCCGGCCCCGGACGATCAGGAGGTCCTGGAAGGACTTGTTGTCGCAGGCGCGCCACCACTGCTTGCCCTTGTGGTGATCGTAAGTCGGATTCGCACGGAGGGCCCGCGCGACGGCGTCCGAGTCGGTCGACTTCGCGACCTCGATACCGCGCGCCAGCTCGAGGATGCCGCTGTAGCCGTAAGCGCTGTAGTCCCCGGGCGGGATGCCGAAGCGCTTCCGGTAGCCGCCGACGAAGTGCTTCGCGTTGGGGTTGGTGTCTTCCAGCTCCCAGTAGAAGTTGATCCCGCCGTAGACGTCGGCGTAGAGCTCCGGACCGCCCTCCTTGACCCAGACGAGCCAGTGGAGCGGCTGGGCGAACTTCATCTCCTTTTTCATCCCGAAGCCGATCGCCTGCTTTATGAGCGCGATGTTGTCGGCGCCGGGCGCGGCCGACATCAGGACCTCGGGCTTCGCCGCCTGGATCTTCGGCAGGTGGGCCGAGAACTCCGCGCTGCCGAGCGGGTACGGCGTGGCGCCGAGGAGCGTGCCGCCCTGCTTCGCGAGCGTGTCCTGGAGCACCGCGTTGT
>CAZWXA010000612.1:0-2085 GCA_964637755.1 uncultured bacterium
CGACGCACGCTAGGGAAGGGGTTAGAGACATGCTCGATCTGTTGATCAAGAACGCGCGGATCGTCGACGGGACGGGCGCGCCGAGCTTCATGGGCGATCTCGGAGTGCAGAACGGGCTCATCCGGTCCGTCGGCAAGGCCAACGGCCACACGGCCGAGCGCGGGCTCGACGCCGACGGCCTGGTGCTGGCGCCGGGCTTCGTCGATCCCCACACCCACTACGACGCGCAGATCGCCTGGGACGCGCTGCTCACCTCGTCGCCGTGGCACGGCGTGACCACGGTCGTCATGGGCAATTGCGGCGTCGGCGTGGCGCCCGTGCTACCCACAACGCGCGACATCCTGATGCACGACCTGGTGAACGTCGAGGCGATCCCCTACGACGTGATGCAGGCTGGCATCGACTGGCGCTGGGAGAGCTACGGCGAGTATCTCGACGCCGTCGGGCGCGCCGGCCTGGGCATCAACGTGGCCGGGCTCGTCGCTTTCACGCCACTCCGGCACTACGTCATGGGCGAGGAGTCCTTCGAGCGCCAGGCCCGGCCGGACGAGATCGCCCGGATGCGGCGGCTCCTGCGCGAGGCCATGGAGGCGGGCGCCTTCGGGTTCAGCACGACCATGACGCGCAACCACATCGGCTACGGCGGCCGACCGCTCGCCTGCCGGAACGCCAGCGCCGACGAGCTGGCCGGGCTGTGCCACGCGCTGCGGGACGTGGACCGGGGCACCATCGAGATCGCGCTCGACTCCGCCGGCGGGCACCTCATCAGCGACGCCGACACCGAGCTGCTCCGCCTGCTCACGACCGAGAGCGGCCGCACGGTCACCTGGCTCGCGCTGTTCGCCCGGGCCGGGGAGCCGGACTTCCACGAGCAGACCGTTGCCAAGCTGGGCCGCCTGCTGGAGCGCGCCATTCCCCAGGTGACGCCGCGGCCGCTGGTCACCCAGGGCGACCTCAGGAACCCGTCGATGTTCGCGTCGTTCGTGAGCTGGCAAGGGGCCTTCAACCGGCCCGTGGCCGAGCAGATCGCCCTCTACCAGCAGCCGGACTTCCGCGAGGCCTTCCTGGCCGAGGTGAAGAGCCGGCGGCGGACCCAGATGTGGACGCAGACGCGGGTGCTGGAGGTGAACAACCCCATCCTGGCGTCGTGGGCCGGCAAGACCGTCCAGGAGATCGCCGACGCTCAGGGCAAGCGCCCGGTCGACGCCTACCTCGACCTGAGCATCGCCGACGCGCTCGAGACCCGCTACCAGACCGCCAACTTCAACTATGACCAGGAGGGCGTCGAGCGGCTGGTCGCCGACGACCGCTTCCTCATCGGCCTCTCCGACGGCGGCGCCCACGTCGACTTCCTCTGTGACGTCGGCTACTCGACGGCGCTGCTCGACATCTGGGTGCGCCAGAAGAAGGTGCTGACCCTCGAGAAGGCCGTGCACAAGCTGACCGCGGTGCCGGCCGCCCTGTTCGGGATCCCGAACCGCGGCGTGCTCGCCGAGGGCAAGGTGGCCGACCTCGTCCTCTTCGATCCCGACACCGTGGCGCCCAGGCCGCCGGAGTACGCCCACGACTTCCCCCGCGGGGGCCGCCGGCTCATCTCCAGGGCCGAGGGCGTGGTGGCGACCTTCGTGGCCGGCACCCAGGTGTTCGACCGCGGCGCTCACACGGGCGCCCTCGCGGGCCGCGTGCTGCGGAGCTACGAGTGAGGTGAAGCGACGCGGGCGCCGCGTCGGTAGGGCCCGATCTCTCGCTCGACTGTGAGGCCGTAGCCGAAGGCGCTCAGCCGGACTGACTTCACCCTCCTTTCCGCGCTCGGTAACATCCGAGGCGGCGCGATGACTCACCCTCCGGTAATATTCTTCAAATGGCTTGACAGGGCATAAAGGTCAAGATGAACGATGGTCGGGGGCGAGCAGGAAGGTACCAAGCAGAAAAGTTGCCGAACCTGACACCTTGCCGCGAACCGACAGGGCGCCCTGTGTAAGTGGCTAATTTATCATGCTGTTTGTGTGGCCTCATTCTTGCCAAGCCCGTTTCCGATGGAACCTAAAGCTTTATGGTTGCATCGGTAGAAAGGAGTTACCATGC
>CAZWXA010000613.1:0-2074 GCA_964637755.1 uncultured bacterium
GGCCGCGCAGGACAGGTTGAGAGGCTCCGCCATGGCTGGTATCGTTGCCGCCATGGACACTCTCGATCTTGGTTTGGAGGGCAAGGTTGCGATCGTCACGGGGGGGAGCGAAGGGCTCGGGCGCGCGTGCGTAGAGCGCTTCGCGCGGTCCGGCGCGCGGGTGGCGACGTGCGCCCGCCGGGGCGATGTCCTCGAGGCGGCCGCGGGGGCCATCCGCCAGGCCACCGGCGCCGACGTGCTCGCCCTCCCCGCCGACGTCACGCGCGCGCCGGACGTGGAGGCGTTTGTCGCCGCGGTGGCCAGCCGCTTCGGCGGCGTGGACGTCCTGGTGAACAACGCCGGCACCTCGGCCGCCGCCGCGTTCGAGGCGGTGGACGACCGTACCTGGCGGGATGACATCGACCTGAAGCTGATGGCGGCGATCCGCTTCTGCCGCCTCGTCATCCCCCTCATGAAAGCGCGCGGCGGCGGCGCGATCGTCAACGTCACGACCGTTGGCGGCAAGGCGCCGGCGGCGCGCGCGCTGCCGACCTCGGTGACGCGAGCGGCCGGCATCAATCTCACCAAGGCGCTCGCCAATGAGTACGCGCCCGACGGGATCCGCGTGAACACGGTGTGCCTCGGCGCCGTGAAGAGCGCGCAGTGGACGCGCCGCGCCACCGGGGACCTCGACACTTTCTACCGCGATGTGGCGCGACAGCGGGGAATCCCCCTCGGGCGCGTCGGCGAGCCCGAAGAGTTCGCCGACCTGGTCGCCTTCCTGGTCTCCGACCGGGCGCGCTTCATCACGGGGACGGCCGTCAACTTCGACGGCGGCGAGTCCGCGGTCGTCTGACCGCCGGAGGTTCGAGGGCTGGCGTGCCGACGAGACGATCGAGGACCTTGACCCCGTCGACCGAGGACGACCACCGATGAAGATCCGATCCGTCACCGCCACGTGGCTCCACGTCCCCATCGAGCCCGCGCGACAGCACACCAGCGATTACGGGCGCGCCGTGTCGTTCGACACCACGCTCGTGCGCGTCGACACCGAGAGCGGCCTCGTGGGGTACGGGGAGGCCAAGGGCGTGCTGCCGTCGAGCGGTTCCCAGGCCGCCCTGGTGACGGCCGTCGAGAAGGAGCTGGGGCCGCTGATCACCGGGCAGGACGCCCGCGACATCTCGCGCCTCTGGGACGTGATGTACAACGGCGGGCGGGCGCACCTCGCCATCGCGCGGGGCCACGTCATGCCGATCCTCGGCCGCCGCGGGGTGATGGTCCAGGCCATGAGCGGGATCGACATGGCGCTCTGGGACCTCCTCGGCAAGTCGCTCGGCGCGCCCGTGTGGCGTCTCCTCGGCGGGCGGCGCCACCAGCGGATGCCCGCCTATGCCTCGGGAGGCTGGGCCCCGGCCGATCGCATCGCCGAGGAGCTGCAGGGTTTCATCGACCGCGGCAAGTTCCAGGCCGTCAAGATGCGCGTGGGGGCGGGGGACGGGAGCGTCGCCGACTCGGTGCGCCGCGTGGCGGCCGCGCGCCAGGGGCTCGGCGACGGCGTCGACATCCTGTGCGACGCCCACGGGACGTGGACGGTGGCCGAGGCCAAGCGCTTCTGCCGCGAGGCGGCCGATTGTCACATCGGCTGGCTCGAGGAGCCGGTGACCGGGGACGACAAGCGGGGGATGGCCGAGGTGCGGGCGTGCACCGACATCCCCATCGCGGCCGGGGAGAGCGAGTTCAACCGCTTCGACTTTCGCGACATGATCGACCTGCGCGCGGTCGACATCCTGCAGCCCGACCTGGCGATCTGCGGCGGCATCACCGAGGGCATGCGCATCGAGGCGCTGGCCAGCGCCTACCAGCTCCGCCTGGCCCCGCACCTCTGGGGCGGCGCGCTGATGTTCGCGGCGGGGCTCCACGTGGCGGCGGTGGCGTCGTCGGGCTTCATCATCGAGTACTCCCTCGGCGCCAACCCGATGCTGCACGAGCTGGCCGTGGAGAAGTTTCCCGTGGTCGACGGCCACGTCGAGATTCCCGACCGTCCCGGCCTCGGCGTCACCGTCGACGAGGCCTTCGTCAGGCGCTACCGGACGGA
>CAZWXA010000614.1:0-2072 GCA_964637755.1 uncultured bacterium
GAAAGTAGGCTTCGACCCAGGAATCGCCCGCGTACGCATCGGCGTTCGTGCGGTAATCCGCCGAGCGCGTCGCGTCCCGGATGGCGAACGCGACCCTGAGGCTCAGTTCCGCCGAGACAACAGCCAGCACGCTCACCGCCGCGACCTGGAGGAGAGTCCGGATGCGGGAGTTGCTCCCCTTCACTGTCCCCGGGACCCTACGAACCAATGCGCGAGCGTTCCAAGCGGCGTCCCGGCGAGTATCTCAGCCCGCGCCGCCACGCGACCTCGTACCCCCTTGCCGCCTCTCGGGCCGAGGAACGGGGGCCTGGACCGCGGGTAGTCGGCCGCCATCGCCCCAACCTGTCCCCACCCCGCTCCGTGGTGTGCGCATCGTCGCCGACGTGCATCATACGCGCGTCCCGGCCCTCCATCAAACGTCCGATAGCTCCAGATTCCGGAGCCTCGCCCGCCCGACGTCCTGCGGGGACGCCCACTCCTTCACGAACACTCAAGAAATACACAGGCGCGAGTAGAGCCGAGCATGGCGAAAGGCTGCGATATCCCCCGCGATCGCAGACGCGCCGAGCTCGTGCTCGCGGCGTGTCTCGGCCCGGGCCGCAGCCTCACGGATCCGCGGCTGCAGCTCCCGGAGCAGCCGCTGCGCCGCCACGCCCCCGAGGGGGACGAGCCGCGTGGCGACCGCCGTCAGTCCGGAGGCGACTCCCCAGAGGAACGTCAGGCTCGAGACGGCCGTCGTGACGTTCAGATCCGCAGCGACACAACCGAAGACCGCAGCGGCGTTCCCGTGCGCCCTGCGATCGGTGACGAGCTCGGAGTAGTGCCCGAGAGCGGCGCCGGGGAACACCTCGCGCGCGGCCCGGACGCTTGCGCGGCCCGTGCTGAGGCTCGCAGCCCGGATCTCGGGCGCGAGCTTCAGCGTCGTCAGCAGACCGTCGACCCGGACGACCGTGTCCCAGTCTCCGCGGGCTACCGCGCGCTGGACCAGCGCGACGGCCGCGCCGTCGGTCGGTCCCGCCGAGTGGCTGAGATGGACGTCGAGCCACTCACCGAAGCTCGCAACGTCGTGCACCCGGCCGTCCTGGACGAACGTCTCGAGGCCGTAGGAATGGCTGAACGCCCCCGTCGGAAACGACGCGCTCACGAGCTGGAAAAGCGACTGGAGGGCGTCGTCCCCGAGCGTGTTCACGGGAGCGAGCCCCGCGAGGGGGCGGAGTGAGCGCACCGGGTCGGTCAATGCGGGTGAGCGACCGCGCACACCCCGACGAGGGGCCGGGAGTCCCGCCTGAACGACACGCGAAGCTCCCTCAACAACTCCTCGAGCGTGTGGTCATAGGGCGCCAGGACCGCGTCCGACTGGAAGAAGGCGGCGCAGTGCCGGTTCCCGAGATGAAAGCCGACGAGCCCCCACTGCATCGGCTCGCCCGGCGTGATCACGAGGACATCTTCGGTCGCGGCCGTGACGGCAATCACGCGCTCGGCATCCGCGTGGAGCACGTCGCCGGGCGAGAGCCGCCGGCCCCGGTCGAGCGAGATCGCGACGTCAGTCCCCGCATCCGTCCTCACGCGCTGGTGGCCCTTCGCCATCGCCTCGAAGTCCAGCATCACCCTCTCGAGCCGGCGGCCCCCGAGGGAGTGTTGCTCGATCCGCCCCAGAACGACGGTGACCGTGATCATCGCGGCGGGCACCGTCGAGCCCCCGCGGGCACCGCCACCGGCGATCCCTCCGCACGGGAGCGTCCCGTGGGCGCGCCCTCAGTGGCGCGCATCGCGGCCCCGGCCGGCGGCGAGCCGCGCCACCTCTTCCATCGCGGCCTCGAAGTCCGCGCGCGTCACCGCGAAGCGCTCCGCCAGCGAGTCGCCGGCACCGTCTTCCCGGCCCACCAGCTCCTGGATCGCCCGCATGGCGGCGCGCTGGCAGACGCCCGCGATGTCGGCCGCGGTGAAGCCCTCCGAGTTCGAGGCAAGCTCGGCGAGCGAGACGTCGTCGCCCAGCACCATCTTTCCAGCATGGACCTCGAAGACCTGCTGGCGCTGGCTCTTGTCCAGCTCCCTGAACTCCACGACGAAGC
>CAZWXA010000615.1:0-2071 GCA_964637755.1 uncultured bacterium
CCTCTTGCCCTCGAGACGCGACTGGCCGCGGGCCGCGCCACTCGGCACCGCGCCCGCCGGGCGCGCGGGAGGACACTACCGGCGGCGCCGCACTCTCGACTCGCGCCAGACGCTGTAGTAGTTGGCGCCGAACATCACCCCCGCCCCCGCGATCGCCCACGCGCTCGGGATCTCCGCGTACGCGAGCAACCCGACCAGCGCGATGACCGGAAGGCGCAGGAAGTCGATGGGCAGGACGACGGTCGTGTCGGCGAGCGAGAGCGCCCGCGCCATCGCATAGTGCGCCGAGAGCCCGGACAGGCCCAAGAGGAACAGGCAGGGCGCGTCCGTCCGGCTTGGCGGAACCCAGGCGACGAGCGCGGGGATCAAACCGAGCGGGAGCTGGATCACGGCCATGTAGAGCACGATGACCCTCGCGTCGTCCGTCCGTGTGAGCGCCTTCACCATCACGGCCGAGCCGCCGTAGCAGAGGCCGCTCGCGAGGACCGCGAGCGCCGCGAGGCTCGGCGTCATCGCGCCGGGCCGGAGGATCAGGAGGACCCCCCCGAATCCGACTCCAGTGGCCAGCCACCGGTGCGGCGCGACCTTCTCGCCCAGCGTGATGGCGGCCAGGATCGCCGCCCAGAGCGGTCCGGTGAACTCCAGGCTCGTCACCTCGGCCAGCGGCAGGACCGCGATCCCGTAGATCCAGCCGAACTGGCCGGTGAAGTGGACCAGGTTTCGGCAGAGGTGGAGCCCGAGCCTGACCGTCGAGAAGGTCCTGGCGCCCGCGGTGAGCACGAGTGGGAGCATCACGAGCAGCGTGACGAGGCTCCGGAAGAACAGGACCTCGAAGGTCGACATGCCCGAGAGCTGCCGGGCCGCGATCGCCATCGCGATGAACGACGCGATCGTCACCCCCATCCAGAGCGCCGCCCGAACCGCGCTGGACAGCGGAGCGGGATCCGGGTCAGGCCGGGCCCGCCTCGCGGGCGCCGTCACGGCCCGGGCTGCTCCAGGATCCGACAGACCTCGCGTCCCGACAGGACGCGAAGTCTACCCATGCGTCGCTTCGATCCTCGTCACGAACACCTCGGTGCGGAGCCGGCGCCTCACCTCGTCCGGGTCGGCCGTCTTGAACTTCCCTTTGACGTGGTCCTTGTTCATGGTGCCTCCTTGGTTGAACACGATAGCAGGGTCAGGGGGGTGCGTATTGGGCCTAGGTCCAATAGGCAGGCGCGCTCGGGGCAACTACAGTGAACACGGCTCGGGAGAGTGGTCGGTTCGAGTGGAGGAGTTTCTGTCGCTTCCTCCTCCTGTCAGCGGTCCCCGAAGCGGAGCGACGTCAGGGGATCGGACGACCCGATCACATGAACGCCCAGAAACCAGCGGCGGACACCGTTGAAGCGGAGATTCTCTCAAGGAGATCCTCGTCCATCGGTTTCGGGTGCATTTGGTGCATTCCACGTGGCAGGTACAGATTCAACTTCCACGTGGGTCACCCAGCAACTCATGCTCGGCGACGCCCGACTCGCTCCACCCGCGAGTCTTGGCGGGAAGTCGCGATGAAGGGCGCCTTACGCGAGCGCGGCCTACCAGCCCCTGCTCGCGCGGCAGGGGATCGTCGGGAGCATGAGTCGCGCGGGCAACTGCTCGGACAACACGGTGACGGAGAGCGTCGCCACGGTCAAGGTGGAGCGGAGCTGCTCTGCGGCGCAGCTTTGGCCACGCGGGAAGGCGCGGGCCCCGCCGTTCGAGTACCTGGTAGAGGTCTTCGACAACGGGTCGCGACGCATTCGTCGCTCGGCCTCGGCACGCGACAGCGCGCAATGAAAAGCGTCCACGGGAGGAATTACCATGACGATTACCGCTGCGCATCTCAGCCCAATACTCTCTCTGGTCTTTGGTGTCTTGATCCTCATCGTTCCTCGCTTTCTGAACTACCTCGTCGGGATCTATCTCATTCTTGTGGGTCTCATTGGGCTCGGCTTCGGCCGGTAAGGCGGCGTTAATAAATAAGGGTCTTCGGCAAAATCTGTGGGCGAGTTCGCCGCCCATGAGCTGATGTAGCTTGAGCGGAGATGAGGCCGAC
>CAZWXA010000616.1:0-2065 GCA_964637755.1 uncultured bacterium
GTCGCCGAGGAGCCGCCTGGCCCTCGCGGGATCGGGCCTGTAGTACGGCATCCACCGCTCGTGTCACCGGCCCATCACCAACCCCACGCCCCCGTCCGACGACCGGCGCGGAGGCGCTACCGGCCGGTGAACTCCGGGGGTCGCTTCTCCAGGAACGACCGCACGCCCTCGGCGTAGTCGTGCGTCGTCCGGAGCCACGCGTACGCCTTCCGCTCGAGCTCGAGCGCCATCTCCAGCGGGGCGTCGGCACCGCGGCCGAGGACGGTCTTCAGGGTGCGGAGGGCGAGGGGCGCCCGCTCCGCCAGCTCTCCCGCCAGCCGGGCGACGGCGTCATCCAGCCCGCCGTCCGCGACCGCCTGGGTGATCAGTCCCCAGGCCTCGGCCCGCTCGGCGGAGATGCGCTGCCCCGTCATGATGAAGAGCTTCGCCCGCGTCATGCCCATCAGGCGCAGCGCCCGCTGGGTGCCGCCGCTGCCGGGGATCATCCCCAGGCGGATCTCCGGAAACGCCAGCTCCGAGTGGCGGGTGGCCACGCGGAAGTCGCAGGCCAGGGCCAGCTCCAGCCCCGCTCCCATCGCGTACCCGTCGATCGCCGCGATCACGGGCTTCCGGCAGCGCTCGGGCGCGCTGAGCGTGTCGCCCCACTGCTCGAGGTCGGCCGGAGCCAGCCCGAGGAACTCGGCGACATCGCCGCCGGCGCTGAACGCCTTGTCGCCGGCGCCCCGCACCACGATCACGCGGACCGCCTCGTCGGCGTCGACGTCCCGGAACAGCCGCGGAATCTCGTTCCGCATCGCCACGGTCATCGTGTTCATCCGGGCCTGGCGATCGATCCAGATCGTCGCCACCGCGCCCTGCCGCTCCAGCCGCAACCCCTCGCTCATGCTGGCCTCTCCGTTCCGGTCCGTCACGGGACGGCCCCCCGGAGCATCTTACCCGACACCGCCGTCCGGGGCCGCCGGACGAGGGGAGTCCGCCCGCCGGCTCTCGCCCCCGGGCGGTGACGCGGCGTCGAGGTGGCGCACCACGGGCCCGGGCGGGATCGGGCGCCGCCGGGGCCTCCGGGCCCGCCGGGGCCGGCCCCGGGGCAAGGGCGAAGAAAAACCGTGAACGGCGCACGCCGCGACAGGTACCCTGTGCTCACTCGCCGCGGCCCCGGGAGGCTGCGGAGCGCCCCGGCGGTCCCGCCCGCCGAGCGATGCGCCGCCTGTCTCGGGGGCGGTCGAGGAGCCGGAGGCCGTGGGCGCCCCACGGACCGGCGGAGACGCGGCGGCGGGTGGGATCCCAACGAGGGCCAGACGGGACGGAGGCAGGCCATGGCGCGCAAGGCGTTGCTGATCGGAATCAACCGCTACAGGATCCCCGGCGCCGACCTTCGCGGATGCGTCAACGACGTGAAGAACATGGAGGAGGTCCTGACCCGGCGCTACGGCTTCGCGAGCAACGATGTCACGCTGCTCACCGACCTCGCCGCGACGACCAGGGCGATGGAGGCCGCGATCCGCAAGCTCGTGCGGGAGGGCCGGAAGGGGGACGTGCTCCTGCTCCACTACTCCGGCCATGGCTCCAACGTCCCGGACGACGACGGAGACGAGGCGGATCACCGGGACGAGATCCTGTGTCCGACGGACCTCGACTGGAAGAAGCCGCTCCGCGACGACTGGCTCCGGAAGGCCTTCGACGGCCTCCGCGCCGGAGTGAGCCTGACCGTGATCATGGACTGCTGCCATTCCGGGACCAACACGCGCGTCATCTCGCCCCCCGATGCGCCGGTGGTCTCGCGCTACTTGCCGAGCCCCTGGGACCTGGTCGCGGCAGAGTCGGGGCGGAAGCTGCGCGGGAGGATCCGGGGAACCCTGCGGCGCTCCCCGCCGGCGAAGCGAAAGAACGACATCGTGGACGCGAGGATCGCGGAGATCCTGATCACCGGCTGCCGCGACACCCAGACCTCGGCCGACGCGTCGATCGGGGGTACGTTCAACGGCGCCTTGACCTACTGCCTGGTCCAGACGCTCGCCGAAGGCGGCGGTGATCTCACCTACCGCCAGCTTCACGAGCGAACGGT
>CAZWXA010000617.1:0-2065 GCA_964637755.1 uncultured bacterium
TGCCGCTCACGGACAGCCGGCTCCTCGGCAACTGCGGCCGGCTCAAGTGCTGCCTCCTGTACGAGTTCTCCACCTACGAGGAGCTGCGGGCGCGGCTCCCGCGCGTCAACTCGCCGTGCCAGGCCACGTGCGGCGGCGGCGGCTGCATGGCCGGCAAGGTGAAGTCGCTCCGGGTCCTGAAGCAGACCCTGGTCGTGGGGTTCCCGGACGGCACCGAGGCCGAGGTACCGCTCGACCAGGTTACCTGGGAGGGACGCGCCCACATCAAGCCCCAGCTCGACCGGGAGGGGGGCGGGAAGCCGCAGTGAGCGGCCGGCGGACGTTCTACCTCACGACGCCCATCTACTACGTCAACGCGCGGCCGCATCTCGGACACGCGTACACGACGATCATCGCCGACACGATGTGCCGGTACCGGCGGCTCGCGGGGGACCGGGTCTACTTCCTGACGGGGACCGACGAGCATGGCGACAACGTCGCCCGGGCGGCGGCGAAGGCCGGCGTGTCGCCGCAGGCGTACGCCGACGAGATCTCGGCGGCCTTCCGCGACGCGTGGCAACGCCTCGGCATCACGCACGACGATTTCATCCGCACGACCGAGCCCCGCCACCAGGAGGTGGTGCAGGCGATCCTGACCAGGCTCCACGACGCGGGCGAGATCTACTTCGGCAAGTACGGCGGCCTCTACTGCTTCGGCTGCGAGCGGTTCTACACGGAGAAGGAGGCCGTGGATGGCAACTGCTCCCAGCACCTGACGCCGCTGCAGTTCGTCGAGGAGGAGAACTACTTCTTCAGGATGTCGAAGTACCAGGACTGGCTGATCGGGTACATCGAGGAGCACCCGGACCTGATCCGCCCCGAGCGGTATCGCAACGAGGTGCTCGGGTTCCTGCGCGAGCCGCTCCAGGATCTGTCGATCAGCCGCCCGAGGACGCGCCTCGAGTGGGGCATCCCGCTGCCGTTCGACGACCGGTTCGTGACCTACGTCTGGTTCGACGCGCTGATCAACTACGCCTCCGCGCTCGGCGGTCCCGGTGCCGCTCCCTACGAGGGCCTCTGGCCCCACGTCCGGCACCTGATCGGCAAGGACATCCTGAAGCCGCACGGGATCTACTGGCCGTGCATGCTGAAGGCGGCCGGCGTGCCCGTCTACCGCGGTCTCCACGTCCACGGGTTCTGGAACCTCGGCGGCGTCAAGATGTCGAAGTCGATCGGCAACGTGGTCGAGGCGTTCCAGCTCACCGACAAGTACGGGCACGACGCCTTCCGCTACTTCCTCATGCGCGAGATGACCTTCGGTCTCGACGCCAACTTCTCCGAGGCGGCGCTGGTCGGCCGCCTCAACGCGGACCTCGCCAACGACCTCGGCAACCTGGTGAGCCGCGCGACGACGATGATCGTGAACTTCGCGCGCGGCGCCGTCCCCCCGCGGGGCGATCCGGGCCCGGAGACGGCAGTCGTCCGCGAGACGCTCGACCGCGTGCGGCGGGACGTGGACGGCGCGATGGAGGAGTTCGCGTTCCAGCGCGCGCTCGTCGCCATCTGGGAGTTCATCGCGATCGTCAACGGCTACATCGACGCGGTGCAGCCGTGGGCGCTGGCCAGAGACCCCACGCGCCGCGAGCGCCTCGACGGCGTGCTGTACACCCTGGCGGAGTCCCTCCGCGCCCTCGCGATCCTGCTCGACGCGTTCCTGCCCGAGGCGGCGTCGAAGATCCGGCGGGTACTCGGGGTCGAGCCCCAGTCACTCGCCGACCTGGGATGGGGCGCCCTGGCACCCGGCACCAAAGTCTCCAAAGCGCCCCCGCTCTTCCCGAGGATTGACCTGCGAGGCGCAGCCGGAGGCGAGCCGAGCCATCTGATAGACCTGCCAGGTCCTGAAGCGCGCGGGGGAGGACGGCCGGGAGGCGCAGCCGGAGGCGCGCCGAGCCATCCGATAGACCTGCCAGGTCCTGAAGCGCGCGGGGGAGGACGGCCGGGAGGCGCAGCCGGAGGCGCGCCGAGCCATCCGATAGACCTGCCAGGTCCTGAAGCGCGCGGGGGAGGACGGCCGGGAGGCGCAGCC
>CAZWXA010000618.1:0-2065 GCA_964637755.1 uncultured bacterium
GGCGCGAGTCTATCGAGTCGGATATCGCGCGTCAAGTCGGGTAGTGGGGCAGTTCAAACTGCCCCACTACCCTGACTCGAACTGGAGCAGACCCCGGCTACGCGAGGTTCGCGGCGGCCGCGCGATCGAGCAGCCAGGTGACCGCTCCCTCCGGCGGGCGCACGCGCGCGGCGGGGAGCGCCGACGCAGGATTCCCGAGGGCGTCGGCGGTGGAGCGCGTCTTCTCCGCGCCGGCGACGAGGAAGAGCACGCGGCGCGCGGCGTTGAGGACGGGGAGCGTGAGCGTGATGCGCCGGGGAACCACCGCCGCCCGCACGTCCACGGCGATCGCGAGACGATCCTTCTCGTCGAGCGCCGGCGAGCCCGGGAAGAGCGAGGCGACGTGGCCGTCGAGGCCCATCCCGAGCAGGATGAGGTCGAAGCAGACGGGTGCCCGCTCGAACGCGGCGCAGAGCCGCCCCTCGTACTCGGCTGCCGCGAGCGCGGCGTCGGGGGCCTCGCCCCGGATGCGGAAGACCTGACCCGGCGGCACCGGGACGTGTGCGAGCAGGGTCTCGTTGGCCATCAGGTAGTTGGAGTCGCGGTCGGTCGGCGGCACGCAGCGCTCGTCGCCGAAGAAGACCCAGGTCTCGCGCCAGGCGACCCGCGCCCGCAGCGGGTCGGCGGCGAGTCGCGCGTGGAGGCCGCGCGGCGTCGACCCGCCGGCCAGGGCCACCATGAAGCGCCCGTGCTCGGCGATCGACTCGGCGGCGGCCTGGACGAAGAGGCGCGCGGCCAGGTCCGCCAGCGCGTCCGGAGTCTCGACGATCGTGATGTCGGTGGACGGCCCCGTCAGGGTCTTCGCCATTTTCGCCCGTCCCGCTCGATGAAGGCGTCGGCCTCGGCCGGGCCCCAGGTCCCCGCGTCGTACGTGGAGAGCTTCGCCCCGCCAGCCTCGCCCCACGCGTGGAGCACGGGCGCCAGCACCTCCCAGGCGTGCTCGACCCAGTCGCCGCGCGCGTAGAGCGTCGCGTCGCCGTTGATCGCATCGAGCAGCAGGCGCTCGTACGCTTCCGGCGTCTCGCTGCCGGAGACGGCGCCATAGCGGAAGTCCATCGTGACCGGCCGGAGCTTGAGATCCGGTCCCGGAGTCTTGCCCTCGACGGTGAGGGAGATGCCCTCGTCCGGCTGGATCCGGAGCACGAGCACGTTCGGGTGCACGCCGGTCGGGTCCCGGCGGAAGATCAGGTGCGGTGTGCGCCGGAACGCGATCGAGATCTCGCTCGCGCGCTTGGGCAGCCGCTTGCCGGTCCTGAGGTAGAACGGCACGCCGGCCCAGCGCCAGTTCTCGACGAAGAGCTTGAGGGCCGCGTAGGTCTCCGCGGTCGAGTCCGGGCGGACGCCGCGCTCCTCGCGATACCCCGGCACCCGCTCGCCCCCGTTCCAGCCCGCCGTGTACTGGCCCCGCACGGCGAACTCGTCGACCGCGGCAGCATCGATCGGCTTGAGCGCGCGCATGACCTTGTTCTTCTCGTCGCGCACGGGGCCGGCGTCGAACGTCACCGGCGGCTCCATGGCGATGAGGCAGAGGAGCTGGAGGAGGTGGTTCTGGGCCATGTCCCGGAGCGCCCCCGCCTCCTCGTAGTAGGCGCCGCGCGTTTCCACGCCGAGCGTCTCCGCCACCGTGAGCTGCACGTGGGCGACGTGCGTCCGGTTCCACAGCGGCTCGAGGATCCCGTTGGCGAAGCGGAAGACCAGAATGTTCTGCACCGTCTCCTTGCCGAGGTAATGATCGATCCGGTAGATCTGCTCCTCGCGGAAGGCGGCGGCGAGCAGGCGGTTCAGCGCGCGTGCGCTCGTCGCGTCGCGGCCGAACGGTTTCTCCACGATGATCCGCGTCCACCCGCCCTGCTCGCGGGCGAGGCCCGCGCCGCCGAGGTGCTGGATGATGTCGTGGTAGAGGCTCGGGGGCGTCGCGCAGTAGAAGAGGCGGTTGGTGCGCCCGTCGCGCTGGCGTTCGATGTCGCCCAGCGTCGCCTCGAGGCGGCGGTAGAGGTCGTCTTCGGTGGGGTCGCCGGAAACGTAG
>CAZWXA010000619.1:0-2035 GCA_964637755.1 uncultured bacterium
CGACAGGACCCGTCCGCCTCTCGGGTGATCCGTTCATGAATGGTCCGGGCTAGCCTGATGGCGTATCACGCGGTGCTGTTCGACCTCTTCGACACGCTCGTGCTCTTCGACCGCAATCGCCTGCCGCTCGTGCGGGTCAGCGGCCGGACCGTCCGGTCGACGGCCGGCCGCCTGCACCGCGTTCTGCGGGAGCACGCCCCGAATGTTGGCCTGGCCACGCTGGTGGACGCACTCCTCTGGAGCTGGCAGGAGGCCGAGCGCCGCCGCGCGGTCGATCACCGGGAGGTCGCCGCTCCGGAGCGCTTTCGCATGCTCCTCGGGAGGCTCGGCGTGGACCCCGTGTTCCCCGGGCTCGTGGAGGCGCTGCTCACCTCGCACCGCCAGGAGCTGTCGCGGGCCATCGAGTTCCCCGAGCACCACGGTCCCTTGCTCGTGCGGCTCGCCGCCAGCCACCGGCTCGCGGTCGTCTCGAACTTCGACTACGCCCCGACGGTCAGGGCCATCCTCGGCGAGTCCGGCGTGACGGATCTGTTCACCGCGATCGTCGTGTCGGACGAGGTGGGCTGGCGGAAGCCGAAGTCTCTCATCTTCGAGGAAGCGCTCAGGCGGCTCGACGTCGGCCCGCGCCAGGCGCTTTTCGTCGGCGACCGCGCCGACATTGACGTCGTCGGCGCCCAGGGGGTCGAGATGGACGTCGCCTGGATCAATCGGGGCGCGGAACCGCTGCCGGAGGGGATCAGGCCGCCCGACTTCGAGATTCGCGATCTGGCCGAGCTTCCGGCTATATTGGGCGTCTGAAGAGGGCGTGAGGGAATGCTCCGCGGCGGGGCGCATCCGCCCGGCGTCCGGACGCATCTAATCGAGCGAGGGGGCATGGCAACCACGCGGAAGGTCATCATCATCGGATCCGGCCCGGCGGGCTACACGGCGTCGATCTACGCGGCCCGCGCCAACCTCGCTCCACTCCAGTTCGCCGGATTCCAGGCGGGCGGACAGCTGATGCTCACGACGCTCGTCGAGAATTACCCGGGCTTCGTCGACGGCCTCGACGGCCCCCCGCTCATGGAGAACTTCCGGAAGCAGGCGGAGCGGTTCGGGACGGAGATGATCGAGGAGGACGTCACCGCCGTCGACTTCACGCGGCGGCCGTTCTCGGTGACCGCGGGCGACCAGACCCACGAGTCCCACACCGTGATCATCGCGACCGGGGCGTCGGCGAAGCTCCTCGGGCTCGAGAACGAGCTCCGGCTCATGGGGCGGGGTGTCTCGACGTGCGCGACGTGCGACGGGTTCTTCTTCAAGGACCAGAACATCATGGTCGTGGGCGGCGGCGACTCGGCGCTCGAGGAGGCCCTCTATCTCGCGAGGCTCGGCCGGAAGGTCGAGGTGGTCCACCGGCGGGACACGTTTCGGGCCTCGAAGATCATGCAGGAGCGGGCGTTCAAGAACCCCAAGATCGAGTTCGTCTGGAACAGCACGGTCGAGGACATCAAGGATGTTGCGCAGGGCAAGGTGACCTCGGTGGTGCTGAAGAACCTCGAGACCGGCGCGCCGTCGGAGCGGCCCGTCGACGGCCTCTTCGTCGCCATCGGCCACCAGCCGAACACACAGATCTTCCGGGGCCAGGTCGATCTGCACCCGAACCAGTACATCAAGGTGGTCCCTGGGACCACCCAGACCTCCGTCCCCGGGGTGTTCGCCGCGGGGGACGTCCAGGACTTCAGCTACCGCCAGGCCGTGACGGCAGCCGGCACGGGTTGCATGGCCGCCCTCGAGGCCGAGCGCTACCTCGAAGCCACGCACC
This sequence comes from uncultured bacterium, assembly GCA_964637755.1. Lineage (GTDB taxonomy): Bacteria > Methylomirabilota > Methylomirabilia > Rokubacteriales > CSP1-6 > AR9. Next base: position 1,805 of record CAZWXA010000619.1, read on the forward strand.
CGTAGCGGGGCCGATCAGCGTCGGGGGGAGCGAGCACCACTGCTCTCGGGCATCTCCCACCGGCCCTGTGTCGGGTCCGATTCTTTCACGTCGTCGCGATCGAGTCGTGCTCATCCCGGCCAAGGCTCGGCCCGTTCCGCAGCCGCATCGCATCTGGGCCTTCTCGAGCAGCCTGTGGGCGCGTGAGGGCGGAGCGCGCCGCGAGCACCACCTGCGAGGCCGCCTCGACGG
>CAZWXA010000620.1:0-2030 GCA_964637755.1 uncultured bacterium
CATCAGGATGTCGGCCACGGTCCGGATACAGTCCTCCCAGCGCTGGTTGCCGAGCAGGACGTCGGTGAGCCCCGGGTCGCGGTCGATGCCGAAGAACTTGTGGATGCTCGGCCGGCGGAGGTTGGCGCCTACCAGGAGCGTCCTTTGCCCGGCCTGAGCGAACGTGATGGCGAGGTTGACAATAACGGTGGTCTTTCCCTCCTGGAGCGTGGGGCTCGTCAGCAGGAAGACCTTGCCCGGCCGCTCCATCGTGGCGAACTGGATCCGCGTCCGGAGGCTGCGGAAGGCCTCCGCCACGGGCGACTTGGGATCGAAGTGCGACACCAGGAGCGCGTGGCGGGAGAGCATCTCGGGGTCCATGGAGGCCAGCGCCGGCCGGCGCTCGACGAGGCGATCCATGATCTCCCGTGAGTCGATGTGCGGGATGACCCCCAGGACCGGGACGCCCAGGTAGTCCTCGACTTCCTCGATGGTTCCGATGGAGGTGTCGAGGGTCTCCTGGACGTAGGCGAGGACCAGGCCCAGGAACAGGCCCGTCAGGAGACCCAACAGGAGCGGGTACAACGCCTGCCCCCCGACCGGCAGCGACGGCTCCACCGCCGGGCGGATGATCGTGACCTCCTCGATCTTCTCCGCCTCCTTGATGAGCGCCTCCTGGTGGCGCGTCTTCATCAACGCGAGGAGGTCGTCGTTGACTTTGGCCTCCCGCTGGAGCCGCTGGAGGGAGAGCTCGATCGTGGGAACCTCCCGGTTCTTCTGGAAGAGCTCCCCGATCTGGCGGCTCAAGATCTCCTCGCGGTTCCGGAGGAGCGCGACCTGCGCGTGGACCTCCCGCAGCATCTCGCCCCGCACCTCGCGGATCCGGTCGTTGATGGCCTGCAGGCGCGGGTGGCTCTCGGTCACTTCCAGGGCCAGGTTATTCCGCTCCAGCATCAGATCCGCAAGGGTCGCCTGGAGCCGGACCATCGCGGGATTGGCCGAGTCCACGTACACGCGCTCCGCTTCCCGAGCCGTGAGGCCGTTGGCCCGGCTCAGCCGGCCCGCCGCCAGCTCCAGTTCCGTCCGCTGCTGGCGCGTCTTCTCGATATCGCCCCGGATCTGGGTGAACAGGGAGAGGAGCACGGTGGATTCGGCGCCGGGAGCGATGACGCGGTTCGCCTCCCGGAACGCCCACATCGCTTCCTCGGCCTTCTTGACCCGCCCCTCCAGCTCCTTGAGCTGCTGCTCGATGAACTGGCGGGCCTCGACGATCCGGGCGTTCCGCGTCCGGCTCTGGACGTCGCGGTACACCTCGGCCACGGTGTTGGCCAGGTCCTTGGCCTTCCTCGGGTCGGACGACGTCGCCGTGATCTCCACGATGTTGGTGCTCGCGACGCGGTTGGTCTTCACCCTGGCCGCCAGCGCGTCCACGACGCCCGTGTAGGCTTTCGACTCCTTGACGGCGTCCGGCGGCATCGTGGCCGGCAGCTCGCCCAGCCGCTTGGTCACCTGCTCCATCACCGGAAAGCTCCGGATGATGACGGCCTGGGTCTCGATGGTGTCGGAGGGAGAGAAGGACAGGACCTCGACCAGAAGGCCGGTGAGCGAGGTGGACTGCTCGAACTTGATACCCGAGGTCGCCTGGTACTCGGGCTCCCGCTGCCGCGCGAACCAGAAGGCGAAGAGGCCGACGAGGAGCGAGCAGACGATGATGGTCCAGCGACGCCGGCGGATGATCCGCCAGTGGTCGCGCAGACTCATCTCGTACTGGGCCATCGCTCTAGCTTACCTGAATGTCTCCCTGAAGCTCAGGCGCTCCAGGTGGCTCACCAACTGCTTGACGCGGTCGCGCGCGCCATCGCCCGGCGCCTCCGCCGGCTCCGGCGGGCCCGCCTCGGGCGGCGCCGCGGCCTCCACGTCCCCCTCCACCGCCTCGAAGCAGATCCCGCGCTCCCCGTTGACCTCGAGGCAGCGGCACTCCACGAGGACGGGAGAAACCGGGCCCAGGTAGCGGGCCGTGCGCCGCAGGCTGTCCGAGAAGCGCGGGGCCA
>CAZWXA010000621.1:0-2023 GCA_964637755.1 uncultured bacterium
CAGGCTCGAGCAGGACCAGGGAGGGCGTGAAAGCGAAAACCTTCACGCCGCGCCCGGTGCCGGGCGTCGGGCTCGTGCCGCCGGCATCAAGGACGAGCAGGCGCTGCCCGCCGCCTTGGCGAGCGAGCGCCAGGCTCCGCAAGTCACCGAATAGGCGGGTGATTCCAGGAGGGGGCGCCAGGCAATCTCACCGGGAATCCCGCCTCGCCTGCTGCCTCTGACCGCTCGCGCGGGTGTGGGCCTGGATCGCCCTGGAGGTCGTTTTCTCAAACTGCCGCTTGGCGACATTCTCGACGGCAGCACTCCCGATCGCCTTGCGCTTCGTAGATCTGCTGGCGGCTGCCGCGGCCGCCGCGGTTTCTCGATTCGCCGAGGTCACGCGCGACGACGCCTTCTTGCTCTTCATTGCACTCCTCCATTCGGGATGATTCGAGCCGGAGAGGGGAAGGACCTTTCAGTCTCGTGGTGGTCGTGGGCGGCGATCTTGATGAAGCCCTCGGCGTGGCTCGGGTGGACGGAGAGCTGGGCCGCGAGGACGCTCGCGGTGACGCCGTTGCGGATCGCCAGCGTCGCCATCTGGATGAGCTCGGCGCCGGCATAGCTGACCATCTGGGCACCGAGCAGCCGCTCCTGGGCGGCGTCGAACACCAGCTTGAGATACCCGTCGTCCTCGCCGGTGGCGCGGCCGTTCGAGGCCCCCCGCACATCCTGCGTCGCGACGTGGCACTTCACGCCGCTGGCCGTGGCCGCCCGGTGGGTCAGGCCGACCCTGGCCACCTCCGGTGTCGTGAAGACGCTCTGGGGCACAAGCGTGGTGTCGGCGATCAGCTGGTCGCCCTGCAGCGCGTTGTGAGCCGCGAGACGACCCTCGTACGCAGCCACCGGCGTGAGCTGCGCGTTGCCGGCGGCATCCCCTGCCGCGTAGATGTGCGCCACCGACGTGCGGAGATAGGGCGTGACCTCGAGACCGAGGTGTCCCCTCTCCAGGCCCAGGTGTTCAGCGCCCAGCGCTTCGGGCCTCCACCGGCGCCCGATGGCCACGCACGCCTGGTCCGCCGTCACCGCGTGGGGTTCGCCGTCTTTCGTGAAGCGCGCCGTCACGCCGCCTCGTCTTCCGGAGAAGCTCGTGAGCGTTGCGCCCAGATGAAAGGTGACGCCGCGGCTCTCCAAGATCTTCCTGAGGTAGCCAGCGACGTCGGGGTCGAACGCGGGAAGGATCTCGCGGTCCTGGCCGACGACGACGACCTCGGCCCCGAAGTCGCTGAACGCGCTCGCCATCTCCAGACCGATGACACCGGCCCCGACGATGACGAGACGTCGCGGGAAGACGGGAAGGAACAGGATCTCGTCCGAGGTGATCGCCGCTTCGATGCCTGGCAACGCAGGAACGACGGGGATGGATCCCGCGGCGATGATGATCCGGTCGCCCCGCAGGGCCGAGCTGTTCACCGTGATGGTGTGCGGATCGGCGAACCTCGCCTCGCCGAGGATGATCTCGGCTCCCGTCCGCGCGAGCGACGCCGGCAGCGGCTGGAACTCCTTGACGATATCGTGCTGCCGGCGGACGATCGTCGGCCAGTCCAGCGCAATGGAGCCGGCCGTCGTGCCGAAGCGTGCCGCGTCCTTCGCGAGCCGGTGAATCCGTCCAGACCTTACCAAGGTCTTTTTCGGGATTCACCCCCGGTTGACGCAGGTTCCGCCGAGCGGCCCCCGGTCGACGAGGACGACCCGCGCCGTCAGGGTGACGGCCGCTTTCAACGCGTTGATGCCCGCCGCCCCGCCTCCGATGATGACCAGGTCATAGCGCTCCAAGGCGATCCTCCCTCCATGAGGTTTGTCCACGCGTGCCCGTTCCGATCGTAACGCGACGGACGCGCGCTCGAAGGTGGACCAAGGTCCAATAGGCGGCCCCGAGGCCGTCGACTAGAGTGAGGACGCGACGCCACCCCTGGCGGTGGCGAGAATCGAGGAGGCTTCGACATGGCACACAAGCTACCGCCGCTGCGGTTCGGCTACGACGCGC
>CAZWXA010000622.1:0-2018 GCA_964637755.1 uncultured bacterium
CCTAGCCTGGATTTCCACGGACCGGGTAGACGCTAACACGGACGACGAGGTTTCCGCGTTCTCGCCTGCGGGAGGGCTCCGAGCGCCGTTATGAGGTAGGTGCGCTCAGTATGGAGTTCTTGGGGTGTGTCATGGGTCCTCGCGTTGGCGCCCCACGTTCGGCGACGGCCAGCCTCGTGGAGGCCCCTCCGAGGGGGAGACCGTACAACCCGTTGGGGGCCCTGCTTTTTCTTGGTACTACGGCATGGGATGTAGGACCATGCTCACGTGCCGATTGGCGAACCGAAAAGCCTAACGCAGTGCCGGCGATTCTTCCTCGAGGCCCCGACGCCCAAGCAGCGCGCGTACGAGGCCCTGCGCGCCTACTTCGTGGAGGAGCGGCCGTCGCACGAGGCCGCCCGCGCCTTCGGCTACTCGCCCGGGGCCTTCCGCGTGATGTGCCATCAGTTTCGGCGCGAGCGGGCGCCGGTCTTCTTTGTCACGCCCGCGCGCGGCCCCCGGGCCCAGCCGAAGAAGGCGGCTGCGCGGGACACGATCATCGCCCTCCGCAAGCGGAACTACTCCGTGTACGAGATCAGTGAGGCGCTCAAGGAACGCCAGCGGTCGCTCAGCCCGACGGCGGTGCGGGAAGTGCTCAAGGCGGAGGGCTTCGCGCGCCTGCCGCGCCGCCTGGACGAGGAACGCCCGGCCCGGCCCCGGCCCACGGTCGAGCCCGTGGCCGATGCGCGCGCCTTCTCGCTGGCCCCGCGGCGGTTCCTGACCCGGTGCGGGGGCCTCTTCCTGTTCGTGCCGGACCTCATTCGTCTTCAGCTCGCCGAGGTGGCGCAGACCGCGCGGCTCCCGGGCTCGAAGATGATCCCGGCCGGCCATGCGTTGCGGTCGGCCCTGGCCCTCAAGCTCTGGTCGATCGAGCGCAAGAGTCACATCATGGCCCTGGCGGCCGACGAGGGCTTGGCGTTGTTCGCCGGGCTCAACGCCATCCCCAAGCGGAGCTACCTCGCGGAGTACTCCTCGCGGCTCGGGCACGCCCAGACGCTCCGGCTCTTGGAGGCGTTTCAGCACCAGGCCACGGGCGGCGACGCCCTCGGTCCGGGCCGCTCCTTCAACCTCGACTTCCATTCCGTGCCGTACCACGGCGAGCATCCCGTGGTGGAGCGCCACTATGTGTCGATGCGCAGCCGGAGCCAGAAGAGTGTGCTCACCTTCTTGGCCCAGGATGCCGAGGGGCACGCCTTCTGCTACGCCAATGCGGACCTCCGCAAGGGCGAAGAGGCCGACGAGATCTTCCAGTTCATTGCCTTCTGGAAGCGCACCCACGGGGACCGGCCCCGGCACCTCGTGTTCGACTCCCGCTTGACGACCTACGGCAACTTGGGGCGGTTGGATGCCCTGGGCATCACGTTCATCACCCTCCGCCGCCGATCGCCCCGGCTCCGCAAGGAGATCGCGGTCCTGCCCCGCTCCGCGTGGCGCACCGTCGAATTGGAGGTGCCCACCCGGAAGTACCGCACCCCCCGGGTCTACGAGCAGCCCGTCGAGCTGGTGAAGGACCATACCTTCCGGCAGCTGTTCATTGAGGACCTGGGCCACGACGAGGCGACGATCCTCTTGACGAATGACCGCCGGGGGGTCGCCACGGTGATCACGCGCTACGCGCAGCGCATGCTCATCGAGAATGCGCTCTCCGACGCCGTGCGCTTCTTTCACCTGGACGCCCTCTCGTCCGCCGTGGGCCTCAAGGTGGACTTTGACATGGCCCTGCTGGTGATCGCGAGTGGCCTCTACCGCCTCCTCGCCCGCACCATGCGGGGCTACGCCGATGCTCAGGCGCGTCAGATCTTCCGCGACCTCATCGATATGCCCGCGACCGTGGACGTGACGAAGACCGGGGTCGTCGTGCAGTTTCATCGCCGCGCCCACCTGCCCATCGTCATCGCCTCGGGCCGGCTCAATAAGCCGGTGGCCGTCCCGTGGTGGAACGGCTTGCCCCTCCGGATGACCGCGTGACGAAGTCCGGA